>NZ_KB899412.1 GCF_000378205.1 Sediminispirochaeta bajacaliforniensis DSM 16054
TTTCCAGCTCATCAACACCCGGTATGAACGTGGATCTATCATCCTCACTTCAAATAAAACTTTTGGCAAGTGGGGTGAGATTATGGCTGATGATGCAGTCGCCACTGCAACTCTGGATAGGCTCTTGCATCATTCCCATGTGGTGAGCCTTAAAGGCGATTCGTATCGTATGAAAGACAGAATGAAGATTGGAGCCGTTGGCTTCTAAAGATTTTTGCCGGAACTCTGCAATTTAACTCCGATGAAAAACTGCAATTTCATTCCGGTGTTGACAGCAGGTTCCGCCACTTCTCGATTTCTTCGTAGATTTTCTTGTTGAGATTACTGATCGTTCCCGGTGACACCTTTGCTCCCCACAAGGCTTCTGTGATGTCTTCGACTCTCCGCACCGACACTCCTGCCAAGTACATTTCCACCATCGCTTCCTCTACGGAAATCTCCCGGCGCTTATACCGTTCAATGATCGCCGTTTCGAAAGTGACCTTCTTCAGCTTTGGCATCTGAAAGGTAACTTCCCCCGCCTTGGTCAACAGCTTTCGGTCATAATGGCCGGCCCGATACCCTTTGCGCTCAGCTCTTCTTTCGTGTTTCTGGGCATTGACCAATTGCTCGGCTTCAGCTTCCAGCATGGCATTCAATGTTTCCTCTACCGTTTCTCTAACAAAATTCCCTAAATGGTTTTTGACTTCTTCCTCATTTATCTCGATAATCGTACCAGACATTTGGTCCTCTCTCTGATGTGGTTTTGGTTGTACTTAATCAATCGTCAGATTGAGGACTTTCTTTTTATCAAAATTAGAATTTGCGCAAGATATTATACGTTATCCATCGATAGAAGAAAGATGCGGAGGCATAGCGTGGATGCCGGAAAGAGGATGGCGTGGATATGCCATGAAAAACTGTGCTAAGCGGCGGCCGTGAAGAAATCAGTATAGAGGCCGAAGAGTACGGGCTTTTTTCTCACCGGCCCGGGAGTAGGGGGCGCACCGCATGGAAATGCATTTGAAATGCCCTGGTGGGGCCGCCTGTGGTTGTAGTATGAAACATATGCTTTCATGATGGACCTGATGTGGCGGAGTGAGAAGGGTATGAAGAAGTTAAAGCATTCGCTTTCTGCCGATCGAACGAAGCGTTGGGCAAAGGCATTCAGGTTTGGCGAGTATGGAGGAAGTTTTACCTGAGTGATGGAGAGGGAGCGGTAGTCAAACCATGCGAGCTCGCCGGAGTTATCGTGGCTGAGAAGAACCTGCGTATCGATTCTGTCGAACATGAAGGCAGAGAGCTGGTTACGGATGAATGCCATGGAGGGATGAGCGGTAATGCCAAAGTGAACGATCATTCTTGTTTGCATGATGAAGAATACAAAGATGCGCTTGTGGAAGATGGTATCGACACAGAAAAAGTCGCAGCAAAAAAGAGAAGCCATGTGAGAGGTACCCCCAGAGTGGATTGTCTTTCTTGATCTCGATGATGAGGTTTCTGATGGAAGCGGAGCTGGGAGGTCTACCTGGCCTTGTACGATGGGGATAGGACCACCGGTGCTTGCAAAGCTTTTTCCATGAATAGAGGACGGTGTTGGGGGAGACGATGGTAAGGAGTTTTCGTGCCTTTGATAAAGGGAGAGGAGAAGGGTGAAAAAGTGCCTGTCTGCAGGGGAGACGTGGATCCTGCGTGAGTGTTGCCTGATCTGGGCCTTGAGGATCTGGTTTTCCTTAACCAGCAGGGCAAACTTGAAAAAGACGGTGGATCGTTTTGAAAAGAAGAGCATGATGAATGTAAGAAAAAAGCGCATAAGGGCCACACCTTTTTACCTGGAATTGGGTGACAGATGAGAATGTACCACAAACAGCCGGTAGTATCAGGAAACTTTTTGAAATGGAGCAAGGCAAAGAGAGCAGCGGAGCGAGGGAAGAGAGAGGTCGTAATCCTCAATCCCGTAATGCCTGGATCTCCTGCTGCCTGAGGCCGGTAAGCTCGGATATTTCCTGAATGGAGTAGCCTTTGGCCAGCATCTTTTTTGCAGTAATGACCGCCCGCTGCTTTTCGCCCTGTTCGACACCCTGTTTGATGCCCTGCTCGAGCATCATCTGGTCATGCTCTTTCATTTTGGTAAGTAACATGGATTTTACCTCCACAATGTCGTTGATCCGGGACAAGACCGGCTGTTTTTGTTGTTCTTCGACGGAAGCAAAGAAGTTGTTCAGCCACTGAACCAGCAGCTGGACTGCCTCAAGTTTCTCTTCGGTAATAATGGAAAGGAAGATATCGATCTCAGCCTCAAGCTCTTCGGGAGAGGAGTTCTCGGCATAGAAGACCGCGGAAAGGGCGTTCTTGATCTTCGCGAGGCTCTGCTTTGGAATCTGGTTCTCGATAACCGGATAGTACTGGAAAGAAGGGATGTACTTTTCCGGGATGGACTGTTCGATGAGGTCCCGGCTGTTAAACGAAGCAGTCCACCTTCTGTCGCCGTTGTAGATGAGGATGGGAAAGACGGCAGGAAAGCGGCCGGAATCGGTTGTTTGATGAAAGCTTTGATAGAACTCGGTGATGTAGCGAAGGAACCTAAGCGGCATGGAGTGGTCGACGGTGGACTGGAACTCGATGAGAAGGAAGAGGTAAAGGGGTTTATCGGTGTAATTGATCTTCCAGATGATATCGGATTCCCTGGTTTTGAAGTCATCGGTAATGAAGCTTTTGTCAACCCGTTCGAGGGAATCGAAGTCGAGTTTACGAACGAAACGTTCTTTGACAAAGGCCTCCATGAGGCGCTGAACAAAGATAGGGTGAGAGAAGAGGAACTTATAGCGTGTATCGTGCTCGCCTGCCATGAGGTAATACTACTACGGGAAGGGTGGTTTGGGCAATTGTAGGGAGTCTTTAACGATGCGTTAAGGAGACGGAGGGCGCCGGAGGCGGTCCGAGGCGAGAAGCCGAGGACGGGAGCGAAGAGCGTACCCCGGAGTCGACTGGCCCGAAGCGAGGAACGAGCGAGGGTAACGTCCAAATGCCCTCTATACCATGGTTAGAGTAATTGAACAAAGGCTCGAATGGCAGAATATGTGAAATATCGTACTGCTATTTCGTTTCCCGGGAAGGCTAATGGTTTCTGATCATCTAATGAACGCTGAAACCTGCCTTTGTTGTTCAATTTTTGTATTGCTTACCACCAGGATTCCGAACACTATGATTTTTACAGAAATAAATTGACAGCATTTACTTGTTAAGAAGATAGAGGAAACATAATGGAAGATGCGGACATAAATCAGGATAATAGTAAGGTTCACAACAGATCATTAATACTCAAGTTGACCGTGGTAAGGATAAAGCAGTTTTCTTAATGGAATTTCAGGACGAATCGCTGCAAATTCCCGTAGTTCTAAAGGCGCTTACGAGTGAATACTGTACGTGAAGGGTGCAAAGCCGCCGGGGAAAAGTATGGTGTTATCGGTGCTTCTCGTCCGCCCTTGAAGCCGGTATTCCGGTACTTGCATTGGATACGGATTTTGGTCTTAAAGGAAAAACAACCTTTGGTGGAACAAGTAATAAAACTGCCGAGGGATCGATCAAGGTGATGGATAGCGGTCAGATTAATGCTGCTTCCACTGTTGCACAGCAGCCGTACCTTATGGGGTATCTTGCCGTTGAGGCTGCCGTGAAAACGATAAACGGTGAAACGGTCTCTCCCGTCGTTGATGTTCCTGCAAACTTGATTACAAAAGAAAGTCTGAAGGATTTCTTGAAAGAATAGTATCTCCTTACAGAAAGAGGGACGCCGTCTTTCGAGGGAGTTGATCGGACTTTATCCCTCTCTCTTCATTCGGGATTCAAGCCGATTGGATACAGATACTTATCTATCCCAAAGAGAGACAATTGCGATTGTTGAATCAAAAGCCTATCCTATAAGCATAGCAGACGTAAATATCTGATTTAGGAGGAGGAGAAGGATATGGCCGAGTGTGAATGTCTTCCAACGTGTCCTTTTTTTCAGGATAGGATGGTGAATAAGCCGGTGACTGCAGATCTAATGAAGAGACAGTACTGTCTTGGAGACAATGCAAAATGTGCACGCCATATGGTAAAGGTAGCGGCGGGGGCAGAGGCGGTGCCGTCCGATCTTTTTCCATCGCAAACCGAGAAGGCTTCGAAGATTTTGGAATCTCGGAAATAACTATTATCGTTAACAATGCATGAAGCCGAAGGCGATGCTTACAGGGCTCTTTACCAATCTGCTTATCGGTGGAAAATCGTGTGCCAGTATTTCCCATTTGCGTTGTCTCCAATGCTTGCTTATAGTGGGGTATATGCAGATACCTATAATAGGGAATAGGGGTAGGTAGCCGTATCATGAAACAAGTGCCCGTATGCATCAATATCCTTTTATTCTGTATCTTATGTCCCGGATCTTTGTTCGCACAAAACCGACCGATATTGCGAATTTCTGTGGAGAATACAGAGACCCATGTGCAGGCCCAGTATGTTCGGCGTTTTTCCGAACTCCTCTCAGAGCGTTTGGAAGGTGCTGTCGAGGTACGTTTTTTTGATTCCGCACAGTTATTTCGCGATAGTGAAGTGGTTGGTGCCATTGCCCGGGGAGATCTGGAAATGGCGGTACCCGGCACCTGGCAGCTTAGTCGTTATGTTCCTGAGATCGGATATCTCCTGTTGCCGGATTTTTTTGGAGCGGAACGCATAGGGACGGATCGTTTTCTCAAAAGCGATATGGGGCGTGAGCTTCTTGCACGAATCGAGTACAATCTTAACGTTATTGTACCGGGTAAATGGATGGATTTGGGTGCAGCTCATATCTTTACAACCCGTAAGCAAATACAACGTTTCGACGATTTTGTCGGCTGCCGTATTCGGGTCGCTGGTGGGATAGCGAACAAGATGCGGGTAGAGATTTTCGGTGCCACCGGCGTTATTATTTCATGGCCTGATCTGCCTCCCCGTATTCGCGATGGAACGGTGGACGGCCTGCTTACCACTTTTGAAACGATACGAAGTGCTGCGCTTTGGAAAGACGGAATTCGATTTGCATTTCTTGATTATGAGTATTTTCCTCAATATGTGCCCATCGTATCCACACATTTCTGGGGGCTTTTGACCCCGCATCAACAGCGAATTTTTAGAGATACCTGGGATGAACTTGCTCTCCAACAACGGGGAGCCGCAGCCCAGGCGCAGACGGAAGCTATGGAAGTTGCCCAGAAAAACGGCATTATCATTACTGTGCCTTCGGACCTGGAAATAAATAAAGCGCATATGGACTTACAGGAGCATCGCTCTCAAATTATCCGTGAATTAGGAATTGATCCTGATTTCATCGAACTTGAGGATCGGTAGAGGGGTTTTGAGGTGACTATAGATGGGCGGTTCCATTTCCCTTCGATACTTTCTGTCGGTATTGGAATCATATTTGCACTTACAATAATCCTTGTGACCTTGATTTCTGCCCGTGAACGCCGTATGCAAATCGATAAACGTGCGGCCCTTGAAGCAGAGTATCAAGCAGGATTCACTGCCCAGTATATAAATGATAGTCTCGAACATATCGACTCTTTTTTACGTGTAGCAGCCAGTATGATCGAAGAAACCCCATCCGGTCTGGCTGTCGTGACAGATAAAAACGACCGGCGCATCAGAAGGGAACTGCTTTTGACTCCTCAAGTGGAATCTATGGTTGTTCTTGATCCTGAGGCTCATGAAATCTGGCGAAGCCCTTCTGCACAGGTCGATGCGCCTTGGCTTTCTCATATTGTAGCGGTTCATCGACAAACCGGGATCAGCTTTTCCATTATAACCCGTAAACAAGACTCCGCTCATTATCACATCCACATCAGCCGGTCTATAAGCGACGAAAATGGGGATATCCGTGCGATTGTCGATACCATTGTTTCTCCTGCCTCTCTGCTGCCTTCTGTTGAGGACCCCCTTCTTCATAATCCTCTCCGTATAAGCATATATACCGCGGATCGTGAAGAAATTTTGCGACAACCCGATGATGGTCCTGATGTTCCGTTACATGACTCCTGGTTGGACTCTCCTGATGGAGGAACGGCCGGCAAAACCAGAATTCTGGGCGGCGTGCATGTACATGTCGATAAAAAGTGGGCAGCATCCCTCTATCAGGTGGCCTCCTTTCCCTTCTATGCCATGGTGGTTATTAATTTAGAAGATGAACTCATCTTCTGGCGTCGGCAGACGCTGCAAATCATCTTTGTCCTTCTCGGGCTCGGCCTGCTTGCAGGCGTTTTAGGGAAGATCATGCAACAACGTGGATATGCAAGACGGATGCGGGAACATAATTTGGCTCTGAAAGAGGTAAATCAACACTTAGTGCAGACTAATGCTGAACGAGAATTACTGATCAAGGAAGTACATCACCGGGTAAAAAACAATCTTGCCCTAATTAGCGGAATAATCAGCCTGATTATCGACCGGGGTGGTCCCTATACTGAACAAACCCTGAAAGACCTAAGCGCCCGAATCCTTGCAATCCAGAAAGTTCACGATAGGTTGTATAAGAATGACGATTTTCATAGCATAGCTATTCAAGAGTACCTCACAGGCCTGGCCGAGACCATTGTGGAATCATTCTGTTCTTTCTCTGTTTTTATCGATGTACGAATTGCTCCCTTTTCGCTTTCCACAAACCAAGCGATCCCTCTTGGGATATTTGCCACGGAGGTCATTACCAATGCGATTAAATATGGGCTTCAGCCGGGTGGCACATTGAGAATTGTGGGGGAAATCACTACTGATGGTGTAGATCTTTCCTTTGCCAATGACGGCAAGCCATTCTCCGACGGGCCCAAGGGTTTGGGAAGTGAACTTATTTCTTCTTTGGCACAACAGCTTGATGCAACGCTTAATTTGGAAACTGGAAAGGAAACCTGTTATCGATTACGATTTAAGCTTTAGATGGTGATGATATGAAACCGTCTCACCCCGTAACCCGCCCAGAATGATTGACTGGGATTGAGAAAACAAAGCCTTCCTGCCTATCTATCGCAAGCCCCGACGAGATGCCTCTTGTATTATATCAGGACTCCGCGGTTTTCCTGTGTTGGCTGGGTGTAATCTGAAAGGTACGTTTGAAGGCTCTGTTGAAATGGGACACATCATTGAATCCCCATCGGAACGCTATATCGGTGACAGTTTGTGCAATTTGTCCCGTTTTTGCAAGGTCCTGCCAGCATTGTTCCAGGCGACGTTTGGTTATCCATTGTGATACGGATGTATTCGTTGTGGAAAATATGCGATGCAGATGTCTCAGGGAGATGTTGCATCCGTCCGCTATCTGTTGAGGTGTTAGGCCGGGATCCGCAAGATGCTGATCAACATAGGAGAGAATTCGGTCCAGCAACTCCCTCTGTGTCTTGTTCATCGACAAGGGATTGAGACTGTTCATCCAAAAGTGATGAGTTCCAGAGATAGATTTGCCGCCAGAGTGTATGAATCTCCTGTCAAGTTTTGTAATTGATCCCCTATCGTGGTTATATTGGCATTGACAAGCGCCCCAAGGCCTGTTCGTGCGGGTAGAACGGTTCCAACCAGTTCATCAACATGGATCAGCTGTCTTTGGAGATGAGTTTTGGGGATGAACATGGTGGTCTTTTTGAGTCTATCAGGCAGGGCAAATTGTAAGGGGAGAGTGGAATCCCAGAAAAACACCTCTCCCGTATGAGCGATTACGTCACTGTTTCGGTGGCGGATCAATTCACTCCCTTTCTGAATAAGCAAAAGGCCATAGTATTCTTCCGTGTCCCGGGCGACCTCGGCGGAATCCCGCTGCCCGCTGCATGGATCGCATGTACAATGTACAAATTGAACCTCACCTATGCGTTTCATGCGTAATTCTCCGGAAAAGCCTCTCTTTTCCGGTTTGTTCAGGCGCCATCCCAAATGAAAAGCGCTCAGGGCCGAGAACCATGAATCAAATCGCTCGTTCGGTCTGACCTCATTTGATGACCATTTTGTCCAGTGGTCCTGAGTAGGGGCTTCATAGTTCTCATATTTTCTTTTGTACTCATATTCTTCCCGGTCTGGCAGATAAAGCTACTGGTCAGGATGTTATCGGCAATAGGCTGGTAGGAAAGTCCTAAAAAACCTTATCTTTTTATAATCAGGGCACCTCAAAAACTATCAGAATTTCCCCAAATTTGTAATTGTGATATTCTCCCTCCGGGAGGATGAGAGATGGCGCAACAAAAAGGCTTTTTTGATGAAGATTTCCGTTTGGGAAAGGTCAGCAAACAGGGAGACCCGTTACGGAAGCTGGATGAATACATCGATTGGGAAATGTTTCGTCCGATTCTCAAGAAAGCCTTTCGTAAAGAAGCAAAAGGACCTGGAGGAAGACCTCCATTTGATTATGTGATGATGCTTAAAATCCTGGTACTTTAACAATTGTACAATCTCTCCGATGCACCGATGCAGTTTCACATCTTAGACCGACTTTCGTTCATGAGATTTCTCGGTCTACAGATCAATGACACTGTACCAGATGAGAAGACCATTTGGGATTTTCGAGAAACCCTTACAAAGAAGGGTAAAATAGAAATTCTGTTCGAGAAGTTCCGCTCATTTTTTATGGAGAATGGGGTCATCGTTCAAGGCGGAAATATCGTTGATGCCAGCTTCGCAGAGGCACCAGAACAGCGCAACAGTCGAGAAGAAAACGAAGAGATCAAAAATGGAAAAACTCCTGATAACTGGAATGAATCGAAGAAAAGTCAAAAAGATACCGATACTAAATGGACCACCAAGGGTGGAAAACCGGCATTTTGGCTTCATACACAACAGTGTGAACGGGTCAACGATACGATCTATAGGAATAGAGAAAGCTGAGGCGATAATCGGACTGATGAATCTGGGCTACAATATGAACCCTTCCCTACAGCTGCAAAGGATGTAAGAATGAATCCAAAGAGGAAAACGCTGCCTGAACAAGGTGAGTGTCAAAAAGAAAATATTACTTTAATCGGATATCGGACATGTTGTACCGATAATAACTTTGACCAAGCACCCAAAAAACTTATTTTTGAGTAGTTTTTAGAGGTGCCCTTTTCATTATCTTAATTTTCATGTCGGTACTCGGCAGCTCTTTTGTTGCTTATGCCTATACTGCAAGTAGAGCTGGTTTTTTCTTCAAAGACCAGCGCAAAATCCGACTGATACATCGTACCGCAGGAACTATGTTGATCGGAACGGGGATTACTCTGGCTGTGAAGAAATAGCTCCTGCTGAGATATCTGAGATTCTCCTGCCTTTGGCCTTTTGGGGCAGCAGATAGTATCCAGTATCAATCCCGATAATGCGGCAAGATTCCGAGAATCAAAGGATGTGGCCGAATTTTCTCTTGTTGCTTAGGAAGGCAAAGATATGCCTCCTATCAACGGGAGAGATGTTGTCTTTGCCGAACAGAAGGGCGCTTGACAAGGCTTTTATTTCTATATAAAATATACAAGCTTGAATAAGTAGAAAGGACCGTTGTGTTATGTCAACACGATTAGTGATTCTCGGGCTGCTAAAGGAGCGGCCCTTGTACGGCTATGAACTCAAAGGGATTATCGAGCGGTATATGGGTGATTGGACTTCGATTGCCTTCGGATCCATTTATTTTGCCTTGAACAAACTCACCAAAGAGGGGCTTGTTCGGGAGATAGCGGTTCAGAAGGAGGGGAGCCGTCCTTCACGTCGGGTTTACGAGGTAACCGAGGCTGGTAGAGATGAGTTCACGCGACTCTTGCGCGATGTGTGGCTGAAGGATGAGCGTACATTTTTCTCTTTTGACGTGGGGCTTTTCTTCCTTAGGGAACTGCCTAAAAAAGAGCGGATTGAATACTTGCGAAATCGAATTGAATCGGCACGACGGTCCCTTAGCTACCTGGATGGACATGAGACGGAAATGCTTGCGAATCCCATGGTACCTCCCCTCGCGTCTGCTATCTTTTCGCATTCCCGGTATCATGCTCAGGCCGAGCTCTCCTGGCTTGAGGAGCTTTTGCAGGGGATGCGGGAAGAGAAATATGAGTGATTTTTTTATGCTAATATACAATCTTGTATATATAATATTGAATAGGAGTGCAACATGAAACAGAAGAGAGTCATAGAGACAAACGAAGGCATTCAGGATCGGGTTACGGTAGAAGAATTTGATGCGATGCAACGTCATTTTCGGGACCGGGGAATACTGGAAACTGAAGAAATCATCAAAAGCGGTATTTGTACCGGACTTGTGGTGGAGATTGGTCCTGGTCCTGGCTATCTCGGACTGGAATGGCTCAAGGCGACCAGCGGGACACGCCTTGTCGGGGTTGAAATAAGCCCTGCGATGATTGCGCTTGCGAAAAAAAACTGTGCTGATTATGGTTTGGGCTCCCGGACTTCGTATCTGGAGGGTAATGCTGTATCCATCCCGCTGGAGGACAATTCCGCGGATCATGTTTTTTCCAACGGTTCCCTTCATGAATGGGAAGACCCTGCTGCCGCACTGAATGAGATACATCGGGTTCTAAAACCGGGGGGTACGCTGTTCATAAGCGACTTGAAGCGGGACCTTAATCGCCTGCTCATGGCGTTTATGCGCTTTTTTGTCCCCGGGAAAAGGATAAAGCAGGGGTTTGTCACCTCGGTCCGGGCCGCATATACACAGGATGAACTTGTCGAGCTTATGCACCGTTCTCCCTTTGATGGCTTCAAAATACGAGAAACGGCTTTCGGTCTGACAATGCGCGGCATAAAAAGATAGCTTTTGCCGTACAGCGTCTCTTTCAGGCTACCTGTCGAAATGACGGCCCCGTTTTCAGGGGAAAGACACCGGCAGTAGATTGCGTCAGGGATGCGGAGAACGGCCGCAAGGCCGGTCCGAGGCGGAGCCGAGGACGGAAGCGAAGCGGACTTCGGAGCAAGCCCGACCCGAGGGCCTTTGGCCCGAAGGGGGACGCCCAAAAAGAGCGTCCGGGAAGGATGCATAACACGGGCGGCCTTTTTAGCATTCGTTTTTCGGTGCGGCGGCATGAGGCGCTATTTGCTTAAAACAGTTGGTTACGGCTTCGATCAGAATGGCCGTTCCGATGGGTAAGCAGGAGTGGTCGAACTGCATATCCGGCGAATGAAGACCGGGCACAAGGTCGGAGCCGAGACCGATGTAGGCGGTGGGAATGCCTCCGATCATGCTGTACGCATGGAAATCCTCGCTACCAGGAGTGTGAGTAGGCGGTTCGACCTTACCGAGGACTGTGGTGATTGCATTCCTGCATATGTCGACGAGTGAGGGATCATAGTTGGATGCATAGCCCGGATTTTCCTCAAAGCTGAGGGTTGTGCCGAATTGATCAGCTGCCTCTTTTGCAAGCGTTTTTATTTTTTGGGTGATGCTGCTTCCCAGCTCGTTGTTCTGGGATCGGATATCGAGGGTGACTGAGCAAAATTCCGGGATGATGTTGTGCTGATTTTGATGACTGTCGACGACGGTTGCTTTTGCGGACCAATCCTCTTCGGTGTCCCATGTGAGTGTGTCGACGGCATGTATCAGCATGGCGGCAGAGGAAACGGCGTTAATACCGAGAAAGGGCCGTGCGGCATGGGCGGCCTTGCCATGAAAGTGAACGGTGATAGGAAGCGATGCAGAGTGAAGGAGCGCGGGGGTTGCCGAGCCGAGCGGCATCTCGATTTTTGGACGTAGGTGGATGCCTATCATGCCGTCGAGCCTGGGGAGCCCGTGCGCCAGAATTCTTTTTGCACCGAGCATGCTCTCCTCGCCAGGCTGGAACAAAAGATAGAGGATCCCTTCGTCGATGGTTTGAGCGGCGAAGTGCCTTCCTGCTGCAAGCACCATGGCACTATGGGCGTCATGGCCGCAGGCATGAAAATGTTGTACACTTCCGTCTTCTTTGTAAAAACTGAGTGCATCCATGTCGGCCCGTAACGCTATTGCTGCGCCTGGTTTCTTGCCTTCCATATGGGCAAGCAGTCCTGTATCGCCTATTTTTTTGACAGAAAAACCGATTTTTTTCAATTCCTTTTGGATAAAGTCCGATGTCCGATGTTCCTGAAACGCGATTTCGGGTGTATCGTGAAGGTGTTCGAAATCATGATAAAGTTGGTTTGTATCAAAATGATATTCCATTAGTTCATCCTTTCTTTTATTGTTAATGTTATTCATACTTTAATAATATATATAATAATATCGTAACATATCTAATTTTTGTGTCAATACTAATAATATTGTAGAAAATTATAGTAAGTGATATAATTATCCAAGGAGGTCTTTACATGAATAGAAGTTTTGTATCGGCGGATTTTCTTTATGATCGTCTGGCGGAACAATTTAAGCCGGAGGTGTATACGGATGTGTTTCCAAAGGTAGGTGTACAGTTCCATAATACGGATCGAATCGAGAAGGTGTATACGGCTACCTTTGCAGCCCCTGGGGTAATTGAAGAGATCCTCGGTCGCGACGAAAAAAATGTCATGCTTTTCTGTCACCACCCGGTGCCGCAAATGCCGAGCCTTGAGGCTGGATACGGGACTATTCCCGCTGAATTGGTAGAAAAGATGGCTGCCCAGGAAATTACGCTTTTTTCCTACCATATTCCTCTTGATGTGGCGGGCCCTTATTCCCCCGGCAACACACTGGCTCAGGCGATGCATGCCAACCCTTATGAATCATGGTATCCGCAAAACGGTGCACAGCTTGGGGCACTTTGTCAGACGGGTTTTACAACGGTGACAGAGCTGCAGGATTGTTTTGAAACGACGTTGGGACATGGGGTAAAGTGTTATCGCTATGGGAGCGAGAAGCTCAACAATGGGAAATTTGCCATCATGGCAGGTATAGCAAGAAGTACCGATGCCTATCGCTTCTTAAAAGAAAAGGGTATAAATGTGATGGTTACCGGAGTGACGGCTCAAAGTGTGGAATGGGTGGAAAAGATACATGCGGCGGCAAAGGAGCATGGAATCACTCTTTTGGGGGGGACCCATTACTCTACCGAGAAGTTCGCACTAATGGCGCTTTGCAACTATTTTCGCAATCTCGGAATTGAGGCGGAATTTTTGGCGGAGAAGCCGAATATGGATGAGATGTAAGCGTTTGATCGCTATTCTGGCCGGGGTGGAAGAAGTATGCTGAAATTATTGTCCAATGTTCTCGTATATCGGGAAGGAAGATGGAAATCTTCTGAGATCTTGATTGCCGACCGGAGGATCGCCCGGATTGCCGAAGCGATAGTGTGCAGGTATGACGCAATGGAACGAATCGACGGCTGCGGATGTCGGGCTGTTCCAGGCTATATCGATCAGCACGTACATATCACTGGGGGGGGTGGCGAAGGAGGATTTTCCACTCAGGTTCCTCCGCTTGCGGCCGGTGCATTGATGCAAGCGGGAACGACCACCGTTGTAGGTCTTCTGGGAACCGACGGGACGACACGCAGCGTTGAAAGTGTGGTGGCGAAGGCAAAGGCACTAAAGGAAGAGGGCCTTTCTGCATATTGCCTCACCGGGGCATACCAGTATCCATCTCCCACGGTTACCGGAAGTGTCCGGAAGGATATCATGATGATCGATGAAGTAATCGGAGTTAAGATCGCGATCGCCGATCATCGATCTTCTGGTATCACGAAAGAGGAGCTCGTGCGACTGGCGGCAGACGCCAGACAGGCCGGGATTCTAAGCGGGAAGGCCGGGATTGTTCATCTTCATACGGGAAAAGGAGCTGATGGGCTTGCTCTGCTCTTCCGGATCATCAGGGAAAGTAACATCCCGGTTGGAACCTTTCGACCGACCCATTTGGGAAACAAGCTGGATGAGGCCCTCCGGTTCGCCTCTTTGGGTGGGTATATCGATTTTACGACGGGAGAGGAGCATGAGGGAACGGCACGCGTCGTTGCCGAGGCTTTGCATAGGGCTCCCAAGGGCCTTGTTACAATGAGTTCAGACGGGAACGGCAGCATACCTGTCTGGAATGACCGCCATGAGATGATTGGGCTTGGTGTCGGGAAGGTCGGCAACCTCCACGGTGTGGTTGAGGCGCTGGTAAAAAAAGAAAGCATTCCACTGGAAGAGGCTGTTCTCCCCTGTACGGAAAACGTGGCGAAAGCCCTTTTGCTCTACCCTCGCAAGGGGTGCCTACAGGAGGGAGCGGATGCGGATATCCTGCTTCTAAACGAGGAAATGCGGCAGGATAGCCTGATCGCGGGAGGGAAGGTGGTGATGCGTCACGGAAGGCTTGTCTGTTCCATTTAGAAGTGTGTATCTTCGATCATGGTTTTTAGGCTGTCCACTTTTTCTTTGTAGGCATCGAATCGCTCCTTATTTTCCAAGACGAAAAGAGAGGCGAGAAGGTTCACCAAAGAGGCGGGGGCGGTCATTGAGTTAAAAAAGATGGTTTGATTGGTAATGCTCGTTAAAATGACATCGGCATCTTGTCCTATGGGACATGACACGCTATCTGAGAAGCATAGAACCTTGTTTCCCTCTGCATGGAGATGGCGGGCGAATTTCACCGGAGGCAGACTGTACGGTGCATAGGAGAACAGAACAATGAGGTCATCCGGTGTGCATAATGCCAGTCTATAGAGCGTATCAGGCACGGAGAGTGAGCCCAGGCTGACGACATCCACACCGAGACGAATGAATCGTGCGGCGAAAAGATTTGCCACTGTGTTCGCAAAGTCATACGACAGCACATAGACCCGTTTTGCCTCGCTCAGCAGACGAAGCGCTGCGTGAAAATCTTTGGCGCTAATATAATTGAAGGTCTGGACCAAGGCGTTTCGTTCTGCTTCAACAATCTCGGTATGGATATCGTTGCTGCTTTTTCCCTGATGTATGGCCGTCTTTATCTTTTCATTTGGGGACATCCACATCGAAATGTAGTTTTGGAGCTCGCTCTTTAGGTCGAGAAAGCTCTTGTACCCCAGCTTTCGGGAAAAACTTAAGATGGTCGCCTCGGTGGTGTTGGCATTTTGTGCCAACTGCCTGAGAGAAGAAAAACAGCTGGTGTCGGGATGCTGAAGCAGATAATCGGCAATCCTCCGTTGGGTTTTGTTGAAGGTTGGGTAGCGATTGCGAATGGTATCCAATATGTCCATAAAGTACTCCGATGTGAATATAGCAAGTAAAGAACAGTATTACATTAATTACGATTTTTCGCAATTAAGTGATTAAAAGATTATTTATGATATAAATCAAAATAAAATTATAGTATTTACTATTTACGAGCAAAAAAACTGGTGGTATTATTTACGTAATATGGAAGATTACTGAAAAATTGCTGCCAAACAAAGGGGGGTAAAAATGAGAGGATTATTCACGAACCACTTTGAAGCAACGTGGCGTGCTATTTTCCTTGCGCTTTTTATCGGCATCATGTTGCCGATTCGTTGTTTCGTCAATCATGAGTATGATCCCGGCCTGTTCGGGGTCCCGAATTTCATCTGGAACTGGCTGGTCTATGGTGTGATTACGTATGCGCTTATTATCGTTTATTACAAGATGTCGATGAAGCGTCCGGAAAACCATCGTTACGATGACAAGGGGGAAAACTAAATGGCTGAAGTTACACCTACTCCCGGTCCTTTTTTCCTCATTTTGGGGATCTATTTTGTTCTCATGGCCTGTATCGGCTGGTATGCCAGTCGCAAAACGAAAAGCCTGCGGGACTACTTCGTCTTAAACGGTAAGGCGGGCGTTATTATCAGTGGTATTGCCTATGCGACGACTCAGTACAGTATGGGAACCTTCCTCGGCACTCCCGGCATGTTATATAAGATGGGCTATGCCGGTATGGGCATTACCATTCCCGGTGTTGCCTTTGCCATGATTATTCCGACGGTCCTGATCGGGCGGAGGCTTGTTACCCTTGGTCACGAGCGGGGATTCCTTACCCTTTCCGATTATCTGTCTGATCGCTACGAAGATCACCGTATGAGTGGTCTCCTTGGTCTCATGATGTTATGCTTTCTCATTCCCATGATGGGAGCGCAAATCATCGGGGCCGGTGTCATTGTGAATGTGTTCACAGGCCTTCCCGCCTATGTAGGCGTAATTGGAATGGGGGCCATTGTCATCATCTATTGTATGTCCGGAGGCATGCGCGGTGCAATGATGACCGACGTTCTCCAGGGAAGCCTCATGTTCATCACCGCTATTGTTGCCTTTACCTTAACATTACACCAGGGAGGGGGACTCTTGCACCTGAATTCCAGTCTGCATGGAATGAATTCGGCCTACATGTCCTTCCCGGGAGCAAACGGTACCATGACATGGACCTATTATGTCTCGAATATCCTCCTATGGTCCTTCTTTACCATGGGGCAGCCTCAGCTATTTACCAAGTTTTTTGCCATGAAGGATCACAAAACCATGTTTCGTGCGGTGCTTCTTGGCACAGGCGGGATGATGATTACGGCTCTCCTGGTTCTTTGGTCCGGTGTGAATGGTATCTCTCTTGTTCCGAACCTGAAAAATTCAGATTACATCATTCCCATTATCCTACAACGGGGCCTGAATCCTGTGATCGCTTCGGTCGTTATCGCCGGTATTGTTGCGGCCGGTATGTCAACCATCGACGGTCTGCTTATAACCACTACCTCTGCCGCCACCCGCGATGTATACCAGAAATATATTAATCCGAAGGCATCGGACGATCAGGTCATGAAGCTTTCCAAGATCGTTACCCTTATCGTTGGTGTTGTGGTGATTATTTTCGGATGCTTTAAACCCGGCAGCATATTTATTATCAATACCTTCGCCTTCTCCGGCATGGCGATATTTGTTGTACCGATACTGTTCGGCATGTATTGGAAGGGAGCGACATTTCCCGCTGCTGTTTCGTCCGTCATCGCGGGAGTCCTTACCTTGATCTGCTGCACCAAAATAGCTGCCATGAAGGCGCTGATTCATGGATTCCATGCCGTGGTACCCGGCGTTGCTGTAGCTGCTCTTGCTATGGTGCTTGTGAGTCTATTGACAAAGGGCAAGCGCCCTTCGGAAGAGACCCTGGCGCGGCATATGCTGACAAAACAGGGGCGTGCTTAAAGCATGTATTTACACAAAATGACAAGCGTCCAGGCTGAAGCGGTGTTGAAGCAGGATCCCATTATTGTCATTCCAACGGGTAGTACAGAACAACATGGACCTCAGTGTGCACTGGGTACGGATTTTCTGGTACCGCAGCATCTGGCCGATCGCATCAGTGGCAAAAATAATGTCATTGTAACTCCGGCAATACCCTTCGGCGTATGTCCCTACCATATGAGTTTCGCCGGCAGCATCGATATCGGTTATGAAGGCTTGTATATGCTGATGTCCGGCATTACCAGATCACTCATGCACCATGGGGCACGGCGATTTCTTGTGATAAACGGCCATGGGGGAAATAATCCTGCTCTCGATAAAGTTGCCCTGGATGTCTATCATGCCGGAGGCATTATGGCCGGCATCGATTGGTGGAGCGTCGTCGGTCAAATAGATGAACGATTTGCAAACGGCGGACACGGAGATATCTTGGAGACCTCCGCGATGATGGCGGTGGATGAGTCCTGTGTTGATCTATCTCTTTCTCGTGATATGGCTCCGGTACATCCGACGGCCGAGATAAAGGCGCAGTACATACAAATGGTAAATTTCAAGGGGGGACTTATACGGTTGGCCAGGGACACGAAGGAACTTGCAACCAATGGCTGGTTCGGCCCTGGAGATCCCCGCGAATCGACAAAAGAGTTCGGTCAAGATATGCTGGATGTCTGTGTGGAATTTATTTCGGAATTCATTGAGGAGTATCGGAAGCTGTAGATGATGTATGGTTTTCGATCAATGAAGAATGATTGATCGCTACGGCGTGCAGTGCCTTTCTGTACGCCGTTTTTCGTACCTTTGCATAAGCGTCAGGGATGCGGAGAACGGCCGCAAGGCCGGTCCGAGGCGGAGCCGAGGACGGAAGCGAAGCGGACTTCGGAGCAAGCCCGACCCGAGGGCCTTTGGCCCGAAGGGGGACGCCCGGAATCAGAGCATGAGCGAGTGGGCCTTGAAGAGGCAATAGAGCTCGGTACCAACCGTTATGCCCAGACGTTTTTGAGAGTCGGCGGTGATTTTTGCAATCAGGGGAACTCCGGCATCGATGATGCAGTAGTGTGAGTGTTCTTTCTTGATGAGGTTGAGGACCGTTCCCCTGAGCTGGTTTTGGATGGAGATGTTTGGAACGGGGGTGATGGAGAGGGCAATCTCCTCGGGATGGATGGTCATGGTAAAGGAGGCTGCGGGAGCGAAAGGGGTTCGTATGACGGTGCCGTTGTCGAGCCCTTCGATCTTGCATTGAAAAAGGCCTTCGTCGATCTTTTCCGGTTCGATGAGGTTGAGGGTGTTGACGACACCCTGTTCACCGGTGACTGCGGTGCCACTGTTGATGAGGTTGATGATTTCGCCGAAGCCGACGCAGCGTCCCTGTTCGATGAGGTATACCATATTGGTCAGCCGCTGGATGTCGGGCAGATCATGGCTGATGACGAGGAGTGGAATTTTCAGCTCGTCCCTGAGCCTTCTGAGGTAGGGAAGCATGGTCTTTCTCAGATTTGTGTCGACGGCATTGAAGGGTTCGTCGAGCAGCAGCATTTCGGGTGAGGTAAGAAGGGCCCTGGCAATGGCTGCGCGTTGCTGTTCGCCTCCGGAGACTCCGTTTGGCATGGAGTTCAGGAGGGGGGAGAGTTCTAGGAGTTCCACCACGTCGTCGAAGCGGATACGCTTTTCCTTCACATAGCGTTCTCCGAAGAGGATGTTCTCTTTGATGCTTAGGTGAGGAAAGAGCAGCTTTTCCTGAAAAACGACACCGATCTTTCTCTTGTTGGGAGGAAGGAAGATTTGCTTTTCGGTATCGGTTATTATCTTGCCGTTAAGGGCGATATTTCCCGCACTCGGCCGTTCAAGCCCGGCAAGCAGGCTGAAAAGTGAGGTCTTCCCCGCTCCGGATGGACCGAAAACGCCTATGGTTTGGTCGCCGAAATCCGCCTTGAGCTGCAGGAGGAAATTTCTCCGCGGTAGTTCGATGTCAAATGAGAGACTCATCGGGACTGTTTCTCCTTTTCTGGATTACACGGGTGTAAAGGGAAGAAACGAACATTGCGGTAAAGGATATGATGATCGAAATGACCACAAGGATCGCCGATTCCCGCTCTTTTCCCGGAATTTGCAGGTAGGAATAAACCGAGAGCGGGATGGTACGGGTTTGCCCCTGTATATTGCCTGCAAAGGTCATGGTCGCTCCGAACTCTCCGAGGCTTCGCGCAAAGCCGATGATAAGACCGCTTATGATTCCGGGAAAGATCAAGGGGAGGGTGACCCTGAAGAAGACACTCAGCTTTCCCGCACCGAGGGTGAGGGCCGCTTGTTCCAGTTTGGGATCGACCATTTCCATTGAGACCTTGATGTTTCGTGTCACAAGGGGAAAGGAGACGACCATGGAGGCGATAACGGCCGCCGTGGTGGTAAAGGCGATGCGTATGCCGAACCAGGTGTAGAGATAGGAACCGATAAGCCCCTTTTTGCCGAGGATGATCAATAGGAGATATCCGGTGGTAACCGGCGGCATCACGAGAGGGAGATTGACAAGGCCGTCTACAAGGGTCTTTCCCCTGAAGTTGCAGCGGGTAAGGAGATAGACGACCGCCAAGGCCAGGGGCAGATTGGCGGCTGTTGATATACATCCGATCTTGAGTGACAGTAGTACGGTGTGGATGACATCAATTGATTTCATGGGCGATTACTTTGATATCGAAAATCCGTATTTTTTGTAAAGTTCACCCACCTTCTCGTTTTCGAAAAGAAAGTCATAGAATTGTTTTCCGGCAGCATTGCTCTCCTTCAGGTAGGCGACGAAGTATTCTATCGGCTCATGTGATTCTTCCGGAAAACGGGAGACGATCTTAACCTTCTGAGATTTCATGGCGTCGGTTTCGTAAACAATGCCAAGCTCCGTTTCTCCTAATTCAACCACCATAAGCGCCGCCCGTACATCGGCCGCAGGTTGTATCCTATCGGTCAGCGTATCGTACCAGCCGTAGTATTTCAATGCATCTTCGGCATATTTTCCGGCGGGAACATGGGCCGGGTCACCCATGGAAAGGCGTCCCTTGAAAATAGCCGGGAAGTCGGTGTTTCCCGTAAGTTCAAATGGCTCCATGGGAGAATCAAGAGGAGCGATCAGGACAAGACGATTTTTTACAAAGGGGCAGACCTCTTCGGTTATCCCGAGATCTTTCGTGAAATCCATCCACTTTTTTGAGGCCGAGATATAGACATCGGCTTCGGCTCCCTGTTCCAGCTGGTGGGCAAGGGTACCACTTGATGCCGGGTTACTTTCTACGGCAATGCCTGTTGCTTCGGCAAAAAGGTCCGCAATGTCGTTTACCAGGTCGGTGGTGCTTGCTGCGTTGAAGACCACAACAGGGGAAGTTTCCGCTGCAGATGGTTTGGCGGATTCCTTTTGACCTCCCGCCGACAGAAGCATGGTTACTCCCACAAGGAGAACCAAGAGAGATAATGCCTTTTTTTTCATACAAAACTCCTTCTTCTCTGTGTCATTATAAAACTGTGCAGATACCGTGCCACAAAACGCACACAGCTTGTGTTATACCATAGAGGTTTTTGAGTGTCTACCATTGTATATTGTTATATATAAAGGTGCTCTCTTTTCTTTGTCGCTTCAGTTTCTTTTGGGTTTGCTTTTCGTTACTATGACAAGTGGTTTCACTGGCGATGGTATTCGACTGTTTTGGGGATAGGGGAGCCGGCAACCGGGACTCATACCAATATTGTAGGTGGGGGCAATTCAAAAGTGTTACGAATATTGGTGGTCTACAACATACAATTCTTTTTTTTATCGTCGATTACAAAGGTGCATGTATAAAAATTAAGTAAAAAGGAAAAAGTAAGGATATTTCCTGCGAAAAGAACAAATTATCACCAGGATTCGGAACACTATGTAAACGATAGATATGGCTGACCGATAAAGGGGCAGAGAGCGTTTCTCAGAGCAGCTCCTGCTGCCTTGTCAAATATGTATGCTCCAATCTTAGAAGCTGGTCTTTGACCTCAAGACCTGCTCCATAGCCGACCAATGAGCCGTTCGCTCCGATCACCCTGTGACATGGAACGACGATAATGATGGGATTCTTGTTGTTTGCCAGCCCCACGGCGCGGAAACCCTTGGGAGAACCTACTGCTTCAGCAATTTGCCTGTAGCTTCTTGTTTCACCGTAGGGAATATCGAGCAATGCCTCCCAAACACGCTTTTGAAAGGGTGTGCCCTGGGAATCAAGAGGAAGATCGAAGCTCCTTCGTGTTCCTTCAAAATACTCTTTTAGCTCCTCGCCAGCCTTCTTTATAAGATTTGTTTCTTTATTTGTCTCTTCTGCTTTGTCGTAATTCTTTTCCCCGGAAACAAACGATATTTCGGTAATGGCATCTTCCGAAGCAACGATGCGAAGAGTTCCTATCGAAAAATCGTACAGATAATAGTTTCTCATTGTTTCTCCTTTAGCGGTCGAAAAGTGTAGGCAACTTGTTGCGTAATCCTATGTAGCCGCTGAAACGGTACTCATCGTTTATTGCCATGGAGATCTGAGCTTCTCCGATGATCGTATTGACAATGATCCCAAGCGCTGCACCACTATAGTATAAAGGATCTTCTCCTATGTCGGACCAATCCTCTTTCCATGATACTCCTCCGCTTGCCGCAAGCTGTGCATAGATTTCATTGCCGAAGCCCAGGGGAAGGTTGCCGATTTGGCGACGGACTCTCAACCCTGTTGCAAAAAGATTTTCCGAGCGAATTTCCTGACGATAATAACCATCCAGGCTTCCTGTTCCGCCCATGGCTGGCAGATCAACGGAGCGGGGGGTGCCGTGAAGCAAATTCTTGCTCAATGCCCATGGATTGATCACCCACCGTGACGAGGGAGATAAGAAGGCATTGCCTTCGGCATCTATCCTGACAATATCGTTCAATTCCTCTTCCGCACCATAATCGACTTCAATGGATGAATAGATTCCCCGTTTCGGGGTAAGGATACGATCAAGTGTATCTATCGAAAGGCTTCCATTTATACCGTAGCGGCTCCATCCTTCCTGTTCGAATAAACTGTCGCCTATAAAGCGATCCAGATAACGGTATTCTCCGTAGGGTCTAATTGTGATGCCTGCGTGCCCTCGAAAAGGAAGGAGTATTGCGCAATCGCCCCCGAAACGCTGCAGACTGTAGATTGCCGATACCTCGTCATCGTCATAAAAATAGTGGGGATCCTGATGAATGTATCCTCCTATGCTCATAAGTGCATTCCAGAACAGGGCCCTTGCCAAACCTGCTTTAAAGGAAGGCATCTCCGATATCCATGTTTGCACCAAGGCAGCGGTGCGGAGATCATCACTGATAAATGAAATGTAGGCTGCCGACATTTGGGCGTATGAGGCACTGCGTTTCGTTACTGTCCCTTCTATATTCAGGCCAAGGCTTAGGAGCGATCTAGGAATTTGCTGTGGTTCCTCATCAATGATGAGCTGGTAGCCATCATCCTCTTGCAGAAGGCGATACCAGATGTGGGCATAGGAACCATCGTCATATAGGGCGTAGATTTTCTCACGTAGTTCCTTACGCGCAATCTCCTTGGTGATGTTCTGATCCAGATATTCCTTTAAACGATTTCCCCTTTCCTCCGATAACTCTCCATTGATGGTTATGGAGGTGATGTGCAATTTTTGTTCGATATTCACAGGTGGTTTTGGGGCCTCTCTTTTGCTTCTCTGTAGGGCCGAAATCTTCCGTAATTCGGGTAAGAGGGGCTTTGCCGCTTCATAGCCCACAGCCACAAGTTCACTTCCCCGTTCAAAGTCGGCAGCCGTAAATCCCTGGAGATCAGGGGCGATGATAAGATCCGCTGCGGAAAGGCTCTCTTGTATCCGTTCCCTGATGCGAATCTGGTCGGCTTGCGAGCTCACAGCAGCGATGGTTTTCAACTCTTCGATGTCGTTTTTTAATCCCCCAAGTGGGACTACGATGATAATATCGGCTCCCATGGCCTTTGCAACCTGGGAAGGTGTATTGTCCGCCCAACCTCCATCGATGAGGTACCGCCCCTTGTATTCAATTGGGGTGAAGATTCCCGGGACAGCCATGGATGCCCGTATCACCGTTTTTAGATCCCCCTTATCATAGACGACCCGCTCTCCGGTCACAAGATCCGCTGCAACGGCCCTGAATTTTCGGGGAAGGGTATCGAAGTCAAGCTCTGCCGGATACTTCTCCAGAAGACGATCAAGGAGTTCTACAACATGCTGGGCATGAAAGGCGCCGGCCGTTGTGGCCTTTTGCGAAGGGGTGAGTGCAACAGAAAAATGGTAACTTGAATAGAAAGCCTTTTGCCAGTACGGCAACTTACTCCGGTCGCGTTTGTCGAAAAAGGTATCCTTCCAGTCGTTCGTCGTGACCAACGTTTCCATCTCTTCGGCGTCATAACCTGCCGAATAAAGGGCGCCTACAATACTGCCGATACTGGCGCCTATGACAATGTCGGGGTCGACTCCGGCCTCTTCAATGGCTCTAATAACACCGATATGGGCAAAGCCAAGGGCACCTCCACCGGCTAAGACAAGGGCAACGCTTGGAGAATCGCCATCATCCGTCTGCCGTATCTGACTTTGGGCCGCGGCATGGAACATAAACGTGCTGAGAAGGAGGACGAGTATGAATGGCTTTTTCATGTATCATATTGTAGGTATTTTCCGTGTTATATTCTATCCCTTTTTGTTTGATGTGCAGATTGAGGGCGGTGAGGGGAGGATGACCACCAATATTCGTAACACTACACAAGAAAAGCCTTGCACCTCCTCCGATACCAACGGTACACTCAATATGCTGGTAGAATATGCAATAATGAAACATATCTCAAAGAAGGAGAAAATGGTGGAAGAAGAGTCTCGAGTTGAACAACGCAAACGAGCGACGCGCGACCGTATTCTAAGAATTTGTGAAGAACTGTTTATCCTCGAAAACGATTACGACAATGTAACCATGAGGGAGATCGCCCGCAGGGCAAAAGTGAGTGTTGGTGCCCTCTATCTTCATTTCAAAACAAAGGAAGATATTCTGGCAACCTTGATTGCCGGATTTACGACAAAGCAGCGGGAGGATTTGGAAGCCGCTGTTCCCAAAGATGGCAACGGTGCACAACAGCTCGATAAACTGCTTAACTTTTTCGACCAGCTGTGCAGTAATCCGAGGTTCGCTTTATACAGTCAGCTTCCTCTGCTTCATTTGCAAAATGGCCAAGCGATTGCAAATGCCATCCGACAAACCATTATTGATGATATGAACAACTTTGTGGATTTTGTGACTGAAATTTTCCGCGAAGGGAAGGCAGACGGATCTCTCAATTTTGACGTCGATCCCCATTTGGCGGCTGTTACCCTTATCGATGCTAGTGTATCCCTCATGCTTGGTATTACGATGAGAAAGTCTTTTAGTAGCTTGCTTGCCTTTCCTTCCAGTGAATATAACATTGAATCCATTTTTTCGGTCTTTCGGGCCTTTCTGTCGAAGGCAATGATTCTTTCTCATCATAAATCAACAGAAACAGGTTGACGCATGGATTGTTTTTTTTTACCTTTTTGTTGAACATTGTTCATAAATGAACACTGTTCAACAGGAGATAATTCATGAAGATAAAACTGACACTTTTGGGTCTTGTGATGTGTGTTGTGTTCAGTGCTTGTTCCAAAGGAGAAACGGATGGAGCTTCAGAGCAAAGCATTACGCAGATATACAAGGAAGAGGGGTACCCTGTTCGGATTAGGGCCCTTGAACCGGAAAATTTTGCGGTCTATCTAAAATTCCCGGCAGAATTCAAGGCAAGAACTCAGTCTACTGCATATGCCAAAATAAGCGAAGTGGTTCGAGAGATCCGCTTCACGGTTGGTGATTATGTAAAGCGTGATCAGGTTGTTCTTTCCTTTTCTCAGGACAATTCGGCATACCAGCAGGCAAAACTGTCATTTGAGAATGCCCAGTCTGCTTATGATCGGACAAAAAAACTCTATGCCGATGCCGGTGTTTCCCAGCAGGAGTATGATAATGCCAGGACCCAGTACGAACTGGCCCGCGAAGCGTTCAAATCGGCTGGTAAAATGGTCGAAGTTGAGGCTCCCATCAGCGGTTTCATTACCCAGATAGACGTAAGAGAGTCTGCCAATGTTTCCCCTGGGGATCCTCTTTTCACCGTTTCAAACTTAGATGGGTACGAGGCTACTTTTTATGTCACTCCTGTGGATATCGATCAGATCAAGGCTGGAGCAAAGGCCGTTATTGCTACTCAAATCGAGACATTGACCGGACATATTTCAGAAGTTGCCCTCAATATGGATCTTCGGAAAAAAGCTTTTCTCGTAAAGGCATCTTTTGATGGTCAACCCAAAAGTTTGGTGAGTGGAATGAGTGTTGATATTTCTGTTCAGACGTATACCACTGATAAGGCCATTGTCGTTCGGCGAAGCGAGATCAAGCATTCAGGTGGAGAGTGGTTTGCCTTCGTCGCCGATGGAAATAAGGCAGTTCGGCGAAAGCTTACCATCGGCCATGAGCGTAATCTTGAGCTGGAGGTCATCGACGGTTTGTCTCCGGGGGATTTGTTTGTTTCCGAGGGTGGTGACAAGCTTACCGACGGAGCGCTACTGAAGATCATCGATGCCGACGAAAGCAAATAGGGAGTAGCTTATGCACATAGTTGATCTCTCCATTAAGCGCCCCGTTATGATGCTGATGGTGATCTTTGCCCTCATCTTGTTTGGGGGAATGGCGTATATGTCGATGCCAATCAGCCTTTTTCCGAATGTAACGGTTCCTTACATTACAATTCAGACTGTGTATGCGGGAGCAAGTCCCGATGTCATAGAAACCCAGCTTACCAAGAAAATCGAAGATCAGGTCGCTTCGGTCAGCCAGCTTAAATCGCTGACCTCCTATTCGATGGATAGTGTTTCGGTCATTATTGCTGAATTTGAGATCAGCAAGGACGAAAATATCGCGGTACAGGAAGTGAAGGACAAGGTAGAAGTGATCCTTTCTGATCTTCCCGACGATGCAGAACGGCCTAAGATTTCAAAGGTCGATTTTTCAAGTGCCATGCCGGTAATGAATATCGTCCTAGAGGGTGATATGGAACCCTCGGAGCTCTATACATTCGGAAGCACCACGGTCAGTGATAGTTTTGCTCAGGTTTCCGGTGTTTCGTCGGTTGATCTTTCAGGTGGGCAAAAGCGGGAAATCAGGGTTGCGTTTGATCGATCCACGGTCTTTTCCCACATGGTCCCTCTTTCGCAGGTTGCCGGAATCCTGGGGGCGGCTAGTATTGATCTTCCCGGTGGAAATTTCCAGTTGGACGATCAGGACATTCCCGTCCGGCTGGAAGGGGAGTTTAATGATCTCGATCAGATTCGAAATCTGGATATCCCCACGGGAACAGGGACCTTCAAACTGCGTCAGCTTGCCGAAGTAGAAGATTCCAGTGAGGATGTTAGGGTTCGGACGGTTTTGCTGGACCAGAAGGCCGGTACACGGGAAGAGAATGCAATATTGCTTAGTGTGGTGAAAAATCCCAGCGCCAATACCGTTGATGTCGTCGACGGCGTCATGGAGAAGATCAAAGAAATTGAATCTTTGCATTCCGGGATACATCTGAAGGTCGTAAAAGAAGATGCTACCTATGTTCGCGACTCGGTGAGCGGAACCTTGATGAATGTCTATTTGGGGATCATCTTTACTGGTCTTGTTCTTCTTTTCTTTCTTCATGATCTTCGTTCTACCCTGATTGTTGTCCTGGCCATGCCCTTTTCGATCGTCTCTACCTTTCTCGTCATGAAAGCGGCGGGCATAAGTCTCAATATGTTGTCTCTCATGGGACTTTCCAGTTCTATTGGTACCCTGGTAGCCAATTCGGTGGTTGTACTTGAAAATATCTTTCGACACAAAGAGCTTGGTCATGATCGTCTCAATTCTGCATCTTTAGGTTCGAAAGAAGTTACCGTGGCCGTGTTCGCTTCGACCTTGACCAACGTCGCGGTATTTGTACCTCTCGGTTCCATGTCGGGAATGATGGGCAAGATCCTCGCCAACTTTGCTTACACCATTGTAATTGCGACGTTGTTTTCGTTTTTTGTTTCATTTACCTTAACGCCGATGATGGCATCCCGAATTCTTCCGGAAAAGGCAAAAAAAGAACTTCCCATAAGCAAAGCACTGGAGGCCATGTTTCGGAGATGGGAAGAGTCTTACGGAAGGATACTTGGAGGAATACTGAAGAATAAGGGACGCAGTGCCCTGGTCGTATTTTTTGTTATTGCCTTGTTTGGCTTCAGTATGCATTTAGGTGGGCATCTCAAATTTGAGAATCTGCCGCAGTCGGATGGCGGTAAAATTCAGGTGGATGTCGACCTCCCTCAGGGGTATGGTCTTGAGTCCACTGCCTCGGTACTGACGGAACTTGAGGGGCGTCTTAGCGGCCATCCCGAGATCGAATCGATATTGACGACATTGGGAAGCCAGGGGTCTATAGACCAGGATGTGAGCGTTGCACAGATGACCGTCTATCTGGTCCCGAAAGCAGAGCGTAGTCACAGCAACGCCGTTATGGCCTCTCAATTCGCCAATGAACTTGCCGATATTCCCGGTGTAACTATCAGGGTCTCGCCGGTCAGTGAGACCGACAGTAGTGGCGGTTCTTCGGTTGTCGATCTTTATCTCAAGGGGCCTGATCTCACTGTTCTTCAGGAAACGGCCGAAGAGGTTGAATCCGTGATGGAATCGATCGAAGGTGTGTCCAATGTGGCCTTAAGTTCGAAGGCCGGAAAGCCTGAGCTGATTTTTCGGCCGAAACGCAAGCAGATTTCCGAAGACGGTATTTCTGTCCAGCAGGTGGCTATTTCCTTACGGGCCGCCGTAGACGGCATTGTTGCGACTAGTTACAAAGACGCAGGTGAGGAATACGATATTCTCGTCACGATGGCCGACAGCGAATTTACGGATATCGACGACCTTAAGAATATTCCCATCTCTTCAGCAGCAGGCGTTTATCCTCTTTCGCGGTATGCAAATGTTTCCTTCGGTGAGGGGAATAGTAAAATCATGCGTTATAATCGGTTACGTACAATAGAAATTACGGCCGACAACCTTCCCGGTTATGCCGGAGGCACACTCGTAAATGAGATCATGGCTGCTATAGAACAAGTCGATCTTCCCCCCGGTTACAGCATCGATCAAGGCGGTAGTACCGAAATGCTCAATGAAACCGTTCATGATCTCATTGTGGTCTTTTTCATTGCCGTGCTCCTGACCTATATGCTTTTGGCGGCAATCCTTGAAAGTTTTGTTCAGCCTTTGTTCATTCTTTCTACCGTTCCTCTTTCCATGATCGGTATCGTTTTGATTTGTCTTGCTACCGGGACCGTGCTCAATGTTGTGGCAATGCTCGGTATCATCATGTTGGTCGGCATCGTGGTGAACAACGCGATCCTTATCCTTGATTATTACAATCAGCTTAAGGCAAAAGGGAAGAGTACCCACGATGCCTTGTTGGAAGCCTCGGTCGTGAAGCTGAAGCCGGTTCTTATGAGCAATATTGCGATTGTGCTTGGTATGCTTCCTATGGCATTGGGGATCGGGGGATCGGGTGCCGAAATGCGTCAGCCCATGGGCATTGTCATTGTCGGGGGTATCATCTCCGCCATGTTCCTGACCCTTTTTCTCCTTCCCGCCCTTGAGTTTCTGGCCTCCCACCGATCCGGTGCTTCCTCAGCCCCCCTTCCGGCGTCAACAGAACAGAGAGGAGAATAATAGCGATGAGACGCATATTTTTGTATACATTATTAATGACAATAATGCTGGTCGGGGGATCTTTGCCGCTTTTTGCCCTCGATTACGACCTTGCCTCCTATTTGGAGAAGGTCGAAACCGATAACCGTGATCTTGAGCTCTCCAGGCAAAGGGTTGCCTCTGCACTGGAGAGCATAAAACAGGCACGTTCTGCCCTTTTGCCAACAATTGCCCTTGCCGGCGGTTATACGCGGAACTTTACCGACGTTGAACAGTCGACTGCCGTCGGCGCCGATACTTCTGCATCGCCGCTTGGTGCTGTTTCGCCCCTTGTCTATCAGGATGTCGACACCAATTTCGACAATGAAATGACTCTTGCGGCCAGCGTTAGCCAGAAAATCATCGATCCCGAGGCAACGGCTCGCTATGCGCAGGCAAAAAGAAATAGCCTCATACAGACAAGTGCCGATGATTATACCAGGAAAAGTATTCTGACGGCTGCGAAAAAATTGTATGCCCAGACCCAGCTCGCCTTTGCAGTTGCACAGGTGAGGGAAGAGTCTGCCGAGACATCCAAAGAGGTCTACGACAATATTGAGAAAAAATACAAGGCCGGTGTCTCTACGGAGCTTGACTTGAGAATGGCGGAGGTGGATTGGAAAAATGCCGTTACCCAGACAGCGGAAGCGAATAAGAATGCACAACTTGCCCTGATGTCACTGAAGACGCTTGCCGGGATTCCCCAGGAGGAAGATGTGCATTTGATTGAAAAGATCGATGTGCTTCCCGAGCTGCCGGAAATTCCAGAGCTCGGGGGTGTGCTTTCCTCCCGCTCCGATTATCAGGCCCAACTCTTAAGCCGCGATATTGCGGATATTGCCTACAAATCCGCTCTTGCCTCGTATCTGCCGAGTATCAGCGGCAGTCTGACCTATGCGTATGGTGGTTATGGAAACGATTCGCTGAATGGTGATTATGATTATACCAGTGTACAGCTGGGGGTGAAGATAAGCCTTCCGGTATTTACCGGGGGCTATCGTCAGTCACTTGTTGAAAGCGCAAGGATCCAAAAGACCAATTCCGCGGTTGAGATCATGAAAAGTCAGGATAAGATAGAGCAGGAGCTCTCTTCCCTGCATTTGCAGATGGAGGAGGCCAGAAAACGGCTTGATTCGGCCCATGCTTTGGTTGAAGCCTCGAGTCGGGCCGCATCCCTTGCCCGAACGGCGCTGTCCAGCGGCTTGGGAACCCAGCTTGCCGTGTCCCAGGCTACTTCGAATCTTGCCCAGGCTCAGGTAGGCCTGCAAAACGCTATCTACACCTATCGCGCCCTCTATTACGACTGGCAGCTTGCAACCGGCAATTGAGTCTTGATGTTTGTCTGTTTTGAAAAACGTATCGTTCTTACGTTACCGGGGAAGGGGGTATCTCCTTTCCCGGTATTATTATCGTGATTCTACCTGGACACGCAGACGTCGTTTAATGTTGTCGATATGCTCCATGCAGGATACCTGGGCAACCTCTCGGCTTCCGCTTGCAATGGCATCGACGATGGCCTCATGTTCGTCGGCAATGACACGGGGATCGAGATAGTCATCCTGACTCAATCGAATTTCTTCGCGCATAAAAGCCCTGAGGGTCGAATATATCGACGTGAATATCTCGTTTCCACCGCTTTTAATTATGCTATTATGGAATTCGTAGTCGGCATCGATTCGGGATTCTTCCCGTGGCGTGCTGCCCGTCGCCCTCATCTGCCCGATGAGCTCGCGTAATTGTTCCAGTGTGGCGATTGCCTCCTGGTGACCGGCTGCAACGCTTTCGGATAGTTTGAGCGTACTCCATAACTCCAGTGCGCCGCGGATATCAATGAGTTCGTGCAGTTCGTGAGAGCCAAGCAATACCGACCAGGTAAGGGCCTCTGTCGAGATTGAGGTGTGATCACAGAGATAGGTGCCTCGTGCGGTCCTCGATTCGAGGATCCCGAGGTAATTGAAGATTTTGATCGCCTCCCGAATAGAGGAACGACCAATGCCAAATTGCTCCGCCAGCTGCTGTTCGGTCGGGATCTTATCTCCCGGCCGATATGCGCCGCTGGCTATCATCCGGCGAATGTGCTCCATTACCTGAGCTACTACTGTTCGTTGCCGTATTTTGTCATCGCCGTCATTCATTATATTTGTATGATAATCGAATCTATTATTTTTGACCACAGCTTTTCTCCTGATGCCGAGATTTTTGTAGACATTTTTGTATTAGTATAATATCATAATTTCAGACAAAGTTGAAATCTCGAATGAAAGGAGTTTCCGGCATGCTGCAGGAAAGCGAGCACGAAGCGTTGAAACGGAAGGCTTTGGAAATTAGAAAGCTGACCATTGATGAAATTGGATACCTGGGGGTCGGCCATATCGGCGGGGCGATGTCTGTCGTCGAGGTTCTCACCCTTTTGTACGAAAAGTGGCTGAGGATCGATCCCTCCGATCCGAAAAAAGAAGAGAGGGACAGAGTAGTCCTTTCCAAGGGCCATGCAGGGCCCGCCCTTTATGCCGTGTTGGCCGATAAGGGCTATTTCCCTATGGAATGGCTTCATACCCTGAATAAGGGGGGGACACGGCTCCCGAGCCATTGTGACATGAAATTGACCCCGGGAATCGACTTTTCCACCGGTAGCCTTGGACAGGGCTCCAGTGCGGCCGTGGGGATTGCCCTCGGTCAAAAACTGCGTAAGCAGGAGTCGAGGACCTTCTTAATTCTTGGTGATGGTGAGAGCCAGGAGGGGCAGGTTTGGGAAGCCGCGATGTTTGCCGCTCATTACCACCTTGACAACCTCATCGCCTTTACCGACTACAATAAGCAACAGCTTGACGGCATGACCGGTGATATTATGAGCATAGACGACATCACCACAAAATATAACGGCTTCGGCTGGCATGTTCAGCGTGTGGATGGCCACTGTTTTCCTTCCATCAATCGGGCAATCGAGCGGGCCGTGGAAGAGAAGGGCAGACCCCACATGATCGTTTTGGACACCCTGAAGAGTAAGGGCTTTATTCCCGGAGAAGGGGTTCTTTCTAATCACAATATGAGCTTTTCCTATGAAACGGCAAAAGAAGCGATCGCCGAGCTCGAGCGGCGGGAAGGAGCTGCTAAATGAAACCCTTTGATGAGTATAAAGATATGCGGGCCGTCTATGCCGATACCTTAGTCGAGCTTGCTGCCGAAAATCCCAATATTCTTGTTCTTGAGGCCGATCTCATGGCTGCCAGTGGGACCAAGGCCTTTCGGGATGCCTATCCTGATCGTCTTCTGAATGCAGGTATCGCCGAAGCAAATATGGTCGGTGTAGCATCGGGGCTTTCATCTATGGGCTTTATTCCCTTTGCTAACACCTTTGCCTCTTTTGCCGGACGCAGAGATTTTGATCAGTTTTTCCTCTCTGCCAATTATGCCGGACAGAACGTTAAACTTGTCGGTAGCGACCCCGGTGTTACCGCCCAATTTAACGGTGGGACCCATATGCCTTTTGAGGATATCGTGCTTATGCGTGCCATTCCCGGTCTTGTCCTCGTTGAGCCCTCGGATACCGTTTCCATGCATGCAATCACAAGGCTCCTTGCCGAACACAAAGGGTCGACATATATGCGGCTTCAAAGAAAGGGTGCGGTAACCCGGTATAAAGCCGATCAGAAGTTTGAGCTGGGAAAGGGAATCGTTCTCAGTGAAGGGGATGATGCGGCGATCTTCGCAAGTGGTATGGTGATGGTAAACGAGGCGGTAGAGGCGGCCAAGCTGCTGAAAGAAAAGGGCATTTCTGCTGCCGTGATTGATATCCATACTGTTAAGCCTCTTGATGCGGACCTCGTTTTGGAGATGGCCGAACATACCGGTGCCATTGTTACTGCCGAAAACGGCCAGCGCTCCGGAGGGCTCGGGGCCGCAGTTGCCGAGCTTATCGGTGAGAATATTCCCACCCCCGTGGTCAGGGTTGGGGTCAAAAACCTTTTTGGTGAGGTTGGTACTCTCGACTATTTGAAAAAGAGGTTTGAGCTTACTGCGGAAGATATTGTCGCTGCAGTGGAGCGGGCCCTCTTTCTAAAAAAGAAACATTAACCGCTTTGAGGAAGGCTCCGGTGGTCGGGAACGCAACTCCGACTCGGGGCCTTCCTTCTCTTCGCTTATTATTCCATATTTATATTCGGTAGGAGTGCAAACGTTTTCAGATTTTGATACGTCATGACGAATGCTTTTTTTCATAGTATCTCCTACCGGTGACCGAAATGAGTGGGGCTACAGCCTCACGTTTATTGAAATTATGCATTGACAATCAAAAAGAATGGAGGGATAATTTTAATGAAATGACAACGTTTGCAAATATCTTTATTGCTTGAAGTCGGGAGTCGAAAGAATGGAGAAGTTTTTTCTTGTTGCAGATGTGGGTAAGAAAGCAAAAGAAGGTGAGTGGAGCTACATATGGATAAAATAAGGATTGGTTCCGTCGGGCTGGGGCGATTGGGACTTAGGCACGCTGAAAACCTTGCTTCCAAGATCGTTGGGACACAATTGGTGGCGCTCTGCGACGTTGACGACCGAAAGCTTGAAGATACAGCGAATCGCCTGGGTGTTGCTCATCGTTTTTCCGACTTTGAAGCAATGCTCAAACTTCCGGAACTTGATGCCGTACTCATTGCCTCTCCTTCGGCTCTTCATACCGGGCAGATTGCTTCCGCCTTAGCCGCTGGCAAGCATGTATTTACGGAAAAACCCTTGGGGGTTACCGTAGAGGAGTGTAGGGCGGCCGAGAAGGCTGTCGAAAGACATCCCGACAGAGTCTTCATGATCGGCTTTATGCGCCGTTTCGACGACTCTTACATGTACGCCCATGAGAAGGTGATTTCTGGGCAGATCGGTCGTCCGATTCTCTTTCGTTCATACAGCCAGGACCCTGAAAAGTTTATCGACGGGGCCATAGCCTTTGCTCCCCATAGTGGGGGGGAATTCCTCGACATGGCGGTTCACGATATCGATCTTGCCCGCTGGTTCCTGCAGGATGAGCCGGAAAGTGTCTATGCCATCGGCGGCTGTTATGCCCATCCTGAGTTTGCACAATATAAGGACGGCGATAATGTTTCCTGCCTGATGAAATTCCGCAACGAGGCAATGGCTTTTCTTTTCGCCGGGAGAACCGCTCCCCACGGTTATAATGTGGAAACCGAGATCATCGGAACGAAGGGAACCTTGCGAATCGCATCTGTCCCCCAGAAAAATCTCGTGGAGGTTCTCGATTCCCATGGCGTTCGCAGAGAGTGCAGCGAAAATTTCCTTGAGCGATTTTCCGCAAGCTATGTAAACGAGGTGCAGGAGTTTATCGACTCCATTCGCTATAGACGAAAACCGGCGGTAACGGTGTATGATGGTACAAAGGTGAGCGAAATCGCCTACAGATGTAAAGAGGCATTTGAAAGTGGCGTTATGCTGAGGTTTTAAATGGAAGATTCGCAGGTTACCATCAAAGACATTGCTAAAATAGCCGGAGTGAGTTTTTCTACGGTTTCCCGTTCCCTGAACAATAGTCCGCTGGTTGCGGAAAAGACAAGACGCCGAATTTCCGAGATAGCGGATGAACTCGGCTTCGAGTTCAATGCTTCGGCCCGCGGGCTGATTACAAAACAGGTGGGAACCGTAGGAATCATTCTTCCCGACCAATATACCGAAGTGGCGGTGAATGTCTATCACGGCATGTTGATGAATAGCCTGCGGACGATTCTCGAAAAGAAGGATGTCGATCTTATCGTTTCCTACGAAAAGAATCATTTCACCGGGAAGAACAATATTGTACGCCTGGTGACTCGAAATAAGGTCGACGGGCTTATTATTCTCGTAGAAACCATTCAGAAGGAGACTCTCGACTTTCTCGAATCGAAAAACATTCCCTTTGTCTGTACCCATTATCCCCCCATCGAGATACTCAAGGATCAGGATGTCGTGTACACCGATCATCTGGCCGGGGGCCGGATGATCGCCGAGTACTTTCTTGAAAGCGGCAGAAATTCTTTTCTGATTCTTGCCCAGGATATTGATCCACTTGAGTTTAAGATGCGGGAGGATGGGTTTAGAGATACGGTAGAGCGGGCAGGTAAACCGGTAAAAAGGTTGACCTGTAAAAAGGGATTCGACACGGCATACCTTGCCGTGAAACATTCCCCGGATCTCCTCGATGGTGTGGATGCGCTTTTTGCAATGAACGACATCATGGCCCTGGGGGCAATGAAGGGGCTCAAGGAGCTTGGTTTCAGAATCCCTGAGGATATTGCGGTGGTCGGTTACGATGACATTGATTTTGCCAAATATAGTGATCCACCGCTCTCTTCCATCCACCAGCCGAGGGAAGAGCTTGCCGTTCTCTCTTGTGAACGACTCTTTTTTCAGATGGAGAAGCAGAAATCAGGCATGCCGATGATGAAAAAGCGTATCACCATTCAACCCGTACTCATTGTAAGGGAATCATCGTAAGAGAAGGATCGAACCAAAACTATGATAGTAAAGAACGAACATGAAAAGCATTATGGGTATACCCCAATTACCGAACGGAAAGGGAAGCATCAGGAACTGCTTCTCGATTTTGGAATCCTGCGGCTAAGGGCGGGAGAGCGTTGGAGCGATAGTTCCGATACCGAACGGGCCCTCCTCCTTATTGAAGGAGAGGTCGTGTTCGAATGGGAAGGAAAAAGCTTCCATGCAACGCGAAACTCCTGCTTTGACGAAACTCCGATTGTGCTCCATCTCCCTCGTTCGGTTAAGGCCTCTGTGACCGCAAAAAAGGAGAGCGAGATTGCCCTCGAGATGTGCGAGAATCCCCAGGCTTTCGAGCCCAAGCTTTACGACAAGGGAGATACGCGAAGCGACATCTTCGGAGGAGGGACCCTGAACGAAACCTCTATCCGCACCGTCAGAACCGTCTTCGACGGTGAGATCGCTCCCTATTCAAATATGGTGATGGGAGAGGTAATAAACCATCCCGGCAAATGGTCGAGCTATCCCCCCCATGATCATCCTCAGCCAGAGATCTACTATTACCATTTCTTCCCGAAACAGGGGTTCGGTGTTTCTCTTCTGGAAGACGACGCCTTTATCGTGAAAGACGGAGACACCAGTCTGATCCACCCCGATAAAACCCACTCTCAGGTGGCGGCCCCCGGCTATGCCATGTATTACATCTGGATGATCCCCCATCTTCCCAATGACCGCTGGCTGCCGACCACCCGATACTATCGCCAGGAGCATCAGTGGCTTTTGGAAAAAGATGTGAAAATCTGGCCTGAACGAAAAAAAACGGAGGATAAAGCATGAAAACTGTTAGACTTACGGTTGGGCAAGCGATTGTTCGTTTTCTTGACAACCAGTATATTTCAACAGATGGAAAGGAAGAGAAGTACGTAAACGGAGTTTTCGGTATCTTCGGCCACGGTTGCGTCGTCGGCCTCGGCGAGGCCCTTCAGGAGCCGAACCACGGCCTGAAATTCTACCAGGGACACAACGAGCAGGGGATGACCCATGCTGCAATCGCCTACGCAAAGCAGAACAACAGGCGAAAGATCATGGCTGTAACCAGTTCCATCGGCCCCGGTGCCCTCAATATGGTGACCGCCGCGGCCCTTGCCAGCGTCAACAGGATTCCCGTGCTTCTGATGCCCGGTGATGCTTTTGCCTGTCGTCAGCCCGATCCCGTCCTTCAGCAGGTGGAGCAGTTTCACGATTATACCGTCACGGCCAATGATGCCTTCAAAGCGGTCTGTCGCTATTGGGACCGTGTAAGCCGGCCCGAACAGCTTATGACTGCCCTTATGAACGCTTTCCGCGTCCTTACCGATCCGGCACAAACCGGGGCCGTTTGTCTGGCCTTGCCCCAGGATGTTCAGGCCGAGGCATGGGACTATCCGGAATCCTTCTTCCGCAAACGTGTTCATTATATAGAGCGGAGAACACTCTCTCCCGAAGCCCTTGATCGTGCGGCCAAGATTATCGCCGGTAAAAAGAAGCCTCTGGCGATCTGCGGCGGCGGTGTACGCTATTCGGAGGCTGGTAAGGCCCTGGCCGATTTCTGCAGCCGTTTGGGAATTCCCTTCGGGGAGACACAGGCCGGAAAATCGGCGGTGGTGTGGGACCACGAGATGAACCTCGGAGGTATCGGTGCAACCGGAGGGCTGGCGGCGAACCATCTTGCGCCCCAGGCAGACCTTATCATTGCCGTGGGGACCAGGCTTTCCGACTTTACCACTTCCAGTAAATGGATTTTTCAGAACCCCGATGCGGAATTCCTTTCTCTGAATGTTAACTCCTTTGATGCCCTGAAGATGGATGCCCATGCCTTTATCTGCGATGCCAGGGAAGGTTTGACCGCCCTGGAGGGTGCCTTGGTGAAAAAAGGCTACCATGCCGATTGGGGAAGTGCCGTTGCCGATGCGAAAGCGGCCTGGAAAACGGAAGTAGACAAGCTTTATGCCGCGGAGCTTCCCGGCAATAGTTATTCTCAGCTGCGTGCCCTCGGCCTCCTAAACGAGGAGCTCTTGGACGATGATGCGATCGTCGTTGGTGCCTCCGGCAGTCTGCCCGGCGACCTTCAGCGGGTATGGCGTCCCAAAAAGAGTGAAACCTATCACATGGAATACGGTTTCTCCTGCATGGGATATGAGGTTTCCGGCTCCTTCGGTGTGAAACTTGCAGCCCCCGAGAGGGAGGTTTACGCCATGACCGGTGATGGAAGCTTTGTTATGCTCCATTCTGAACTTCTGACATCCATCCAGGAAGGACAGAAGATCAATGTTCTGCTTTTTGACAACAACGGTTTCGGTTGTATCGATAACCTCCAGCGGAGCCAGGGAATCCCCAAGTTCGGCTGTGAGCTGAAATTCCGCAATCCGGAAACCGGACGGCTCGATGAAGGAGGCAAGCTCGTACCCGTCGATTATGCCAAGATCGCCGAGGGTTACGGCTGCAAGGTGTGGACGGTACATAATTCTGAAGAGCTCCGCAAGGCCATGAGCGAGGCGAAGAAGAGCACCGTTTCGACCCTTATCGATATCAAAGTCGATTTTGATTCGATGTCCGGTGACTATGAGAGTTGGTGGAGGGTCGGGACTCCCGAGGTTTCCCTGAAGCAGTCGGTCCTTGATGCCCATGACCGACTGATAAAAGAGATAGCCAAAGCACGGCAATTTTAGTGCCGATGCGATTATATGTATAAGGACGGTTGAGTATGGACAGCAAAAAAGTCCGGCTGGGGATTGCTCCCATCGCCTGGACAAACGATGACCTTCCGGAGTTAGGAGGTGAAAACACCTTCGAACAGTGTGTCAGTGAAATGGCCCTGGCAGGTTTTACCGGTTCGGAAGTGGGAAACAAGTATCCCAAAGATCCGGCTGTACTAAAAGAATACCTCGACATACGGGGAATCAGCATCTGTAATCAGTGGTTTAGCTCCTTTCTTGCTTCAAAACCCTATGCCGAGGTTGAAGCGCTTTTCAGAGAGCAACTGGATTTTCTTGGAAAGATGGGTGCCCGGGTGATTGGTCCGTCGGAACAAACCCGGTCCTGTCAGGGGCAGCCGTTGCCGATTTTCTCCAAGAAGGCTGTGTTTTCCTCAGAGGAATGGAAGCAATTGACCGACGGCATGAACCGCCTCGGTCATGTTGCCAAGGAAGAAGGGTTTCGCATGGCCTTTCACCATCACATGGGAACCGGTGTTCAAACCGTTGAAGAAACCGAACGATTCCTCAACGACACGAACCCCGAATATGTCTGGCTTCTCTACGATTCCGGCCACTTCGCTTTTTCCGGCGAGGACCCTGTAGCTGCACTGCGGAAATTCATCGGTCGGGTGGGCCATGTTCACCTCAAAGACGTACGTCCTCAAACATATGCAGAGGTGAAAAAGAAGGACCTCTCCTTCCTTGATGCGGTTCGGCTCGGGGTGTTTACCATTCCCGGCGACGGCAGTGTCGATTTCCCGTCGATCTTTTCAATTCTCGAGGAGAATGACTATCAGGGCTGGATGGTTGTTGAGGCGGAACAGGATCCTGCCAAAGCCAACCCCTTTGTCTATGCGAAAAATGCACGAAGCTATATTCGAAAGCATACCGGACTTTAGAGCAGGAGCAGTATATGAAAGCAAAATTAAACTTAGGAATCATCGGTGCCGGCCGTATCGGTAAGGTCCATATCGAAAGTATTACTACCGGCTTTACCGATGTACGGATCAAGGCGGTTGCCGATCCCTATCTGAGCGATGAAACCCGTCAATGGGCCCTCGATCGAGGGGTTGAAGCGTGCTACAAGGATGTGGATAAGATCATCGGTGATGATGAAATCGATGCCGTTCTCATCTGTTCTTCCACAGACACCCATTCCCGATACACCATGGAAGCGGCCAGGGCCGGAAAGCACATTTTTTGTGAAAAGCCCCTGGACCATGACCTCGGAAGGATCGAAGAGGCCCTAAAAGTGGTCAAAGAGTGCGGCGTCAAGTTTCAGATAGGTTTCAACCGCCGTTTCGACCACAACTTCCGTTCCCTTCATCAGGCCGTCGTGGACGGTAAGGTCGGAGATGTCCATATGGTCAGAATCTCCAGCCGCGACCCCGAGCCTCCCGGCCTTGACTACGTGAAGGTCTCCGGCGGACTTTTCCTCGATATGATGATCCATGATTTCGATATGGTGCGCTTTCTCAGCGGAAGCGAAGTCGAAGAGGTCTTTGCCGCCGGCGCTGTCCTTGTCGATCCTGCTATCGGTAAGGCCGGAGATATCGATACCGCTATCGTCACCATGAAGCTGACAAACGGAGCACTTGCGGTTATCGACAACTCCCGTAAGGCCGTTTACGGTTACGACCAGCGTGCCGAGGTCTTCGGCAGCGGAGGTGCTGCATCAGTGGGCAACGACAGCCCATCCACCCTTTCGGTAAGCGGCAGCAACGGAGTCGTCGGAGAAAAGCCTCATTTCTTTTTCCTCGAACGCTATATCGATGCCTATCGCAATGAGATCGGTGAATTCATTAAAGCGGTAGTGGAAGACAAACCCACTCCCTTAGGACCTGAAGATGCCTTGATGCCTATTCGTATCGCTCTCGCTGCAAAGCGCTCCCTTGAAACCGGCAAACCCGAAAAGGTACGGTAAGGAGCAATAGCCTTTCGACGTGGAATGTTTATTTTCCGCATCGGTACAATGCGTACCGGTGCGGCCTTTCCCCCTATTCGTAACGCCAGCTCTTGTTCTCCTTGACCTGCAGGAAAAAGATTACGATATTTTCCTTCAGGAGAGATTTCATGAATGAAAGACCAAAATCGTTTTCAGAGCTCATTCGAACTTCCAGCATCCCCGTTTTAGTGGATTTTTATGCCGATTGGTGCGGTCCCTGTAAGATGGTCGGTCCTGTCGTCGCCCAAATCGCCGGCGAGTTGAAGGGGCGTATACTTACCGTTAAAATCAATATCGATAAAAAACCCGCACTTGCTACTCAGTGGCAGATCTCTTCGGTTCCGACCATTATGCTCTTTTCTGCCGGCCAGTCTGTTATGCGGCTTTCCGGTGCCTATCCGTATGAAAGCCTCAAAGCGGAAATCCTCAAGCATCTTTAATTTTTGTATAGTGTTCGGAATCCTGGTGATCAAAGCCCCTCAACGTCTTTTCTGGCCGTTAATTACAAGCGTATAGGTACATAAGATCAAGCAATCCCGGAAACCCAAGGATTCTTCCGGGAAAATGATACAAAACCACCAGGATTCAGAACACTACTAATGGCTTTGGGGGGAATGCCTTCGCCCCGGGCGAAGATCATCCTTCTTTTTCCGTTGACTATTGCGATACTTCCTTATAGAAGTAAAGAGTATGGAAAACACACTATGGGCACAACGGAACATTATCGATGATCGTCCCCTCTATTGGCACGGCCCCGAAAAGGTGCTTTGTTTTGTAAAAGAGGGTGATGAGCTACTATTGGGAATATCAGTCATAGAAGATGAACGTGAGGTTTTGCCATGGGGCTTCACGTTTGTCTCGGCAGCTTTCGATGCGGAAGTGGCGATATGGCACCGTTTTGTCGTCGGTAAGGAGCAGCAGATAGAGCTTACGCCTTGCTTACCGGACCGGCCTATCGTCGTCATCCCGGTTGTCGGAAGAGAATTACCTCCGGGGCGAAAGGGAGAGTTCTTTTTTTCGGTCCCGATGTGGGCCGCTCTTTATACCGGAACAGGGGCTGCAAGGGTGCTTCTTACCGAATTCCCCTGTAAGACACTCACTTCGACCTGGTTCGGCGATATGGCAACCGGCGAACTTTGCTATGGTTTGTCGGCCGATCTGCATACCGTCGGGAGGGAAGAGGAGGTGGAGCGCCGCGACCCCTTTGAAGCCGAGGTTCGTTTGTATCTGCGCAATACATCACAGACAATGCTTGATTTCTCCCGGATCTGTTTCCATGTTGAGCATCTCGCTCTCTACCGCGAACATGATCGATTTTTTACGAATGAGGTGTTTGTCATTTTTTCCGGGCCGGATCAGGTTAGTCAGGTTCGTTTTGCAAAGCGGGGCCCAAAAAGTGATGTAGAACACGGTCTTGTAAAGGAAAAGGTGACGCCTCCGCGCATCGAACCCGAAACGAGTATCATTAAGCGTAGTTTCTCCTTTTTGAAATCTCTCACGGAGATATGATATGACCGGTATCGACTTTGATCAGTTTCTTGCATATTTTACCACCGATAAGGTGATGCATGTGCTTCGAATCTTCCTTTTTGCCCTTGCCTCTTACCTGTTGGTCCGCATGATCGCAGTCATCGTTCGCCGGACCCTGACAAAAAATGCTTCAGAGCAATCGAAGGTTCTTATACATAAGATGATTATCTACACAGGAGTGGCGATCATCCTTATTGTTGTGCTGAACAGTTTTGGGGTAAGCCTCTCGGCACTTCTCGGAGCGGCCGGAGTTCTTGGTGTTGCCCTTGGTATCGCCAGTCAGAAAAGTCTTGGAAATGTCATAAGCGGCCTCTTTTTAGTCTCCGATAGAACCTTCGAGGTAGGGGATGCCGTCAAAATAGGCTCCTTTGTCGGTGTAGTCCATTCCCTGGATCTTCTTTCGGTGAAGCTCCGGACCTTCGACAACACCTTCATCCGTATCCCGAACGATCAGATTATTTCCACTGAGATAACCAACATCACCAGGTTTCCAATACGGCGAATGGATTTCAACCTCAGGGTTGCCTACTCAGCCGATCTTGAGCTTGCCCGCGACCTTCTTCTTGACATAGCCGAAAAGAATCCTCTTTGCCTTCGTGAACCCGAGCCCTTCTTCTTGTTTAAGGAGTTTGGCTCTTCCGGCATTGAGTTTCTTTTTGCAATTTGGTTTGAAAAGAGCAGTTATGTCGCGGTCAAAAACAGTGTTTTTCTTTCTATTCGTCAAGCATTTGCAGAACACGATATTGAGATTCCCATTATGCAGGTTAAGGTGTGGTATCCCGAAACAGAGGGGAGAGAGGCTGCTCTTTAGTCTGTGTTGATTTGTACGTACAAATATTGACTTGCCATGATACCGCTTATATACTACATATATGGAACGATTCTTTTCCCACCCGATACTCGACGTGAAGGAAGACCGGAAACAGATAACCTTTTTTTTCGAAGGCATTCCCCTGAATGCCTTCGATGGTGAGCCGATTGCGGTTGCTCTTGCTGCGGCCGGAATCCTTGATGTACGCTATAGCCGCCGTTTTTCTCAGCCTCGGGGAATCTTCTGTGGCATTGGTCAGTGCCAGGAGTGTTCGATGCTTGTCGATGGTGTTCCCAATGTCAGGACCTGCGTTACACCGGTTCGGGAAGGTATGCATGTTTCAAGGCAAAAGGGGCTTGGTGAGGTTATAAATGACGGTAGATCATAAGCTTCCTGAGCAATGTGATATTCTGATTGTAGGAGGCGGCCCTGCCGGCCTTGCCGCTGCAATCGAAGCTGCCGGTCGGGCTCTTCATGTCGTGCTGGTTGATGAGAATCCGGTTTTCGGTGGGCAGCTTATCAGACAAATTCATAAATTTTTTGGTTCCTCCTTCCATTATGCCGGGGTTCGGGGCATTCGCATTGCCGATATGCTATCTCGTGAGGCCTCGGAAGCTGGCTGCCTGATGGTTCCCGAATGCAGGGCCCTGGGGTTTCTTCGTGACGGAAGGGTGGCCCTTAGCCTTCGGGGAGCGGCATCGGCCCTTCGTGCAAAGCGGATCCTTCTTGCCGTGGGCGGGAAGGAGCATGGTCTGCCCTTTCCCGGCTGGACGCTTCCGGGGGTGATGACTGCCGGGGCCGCCCAGACCCTCTGCAACCTGCACCACCTGCTTCCCGGTCGCCATGTGCTTATGGTGGGAAGCGGCAATGTCGGCCTGATTGTCTCTTACCAGCTTATGCAGGCAGGTGCTTGTATAGCGGCCATCGTCGATACCGCGGATCGGATCGGCGGATATGCCGTTCATGCGGCAAAACTTCAGCGGGCCGGTGTTCCTTTCTTTCTCGGTGCTCAGATTCAGGAAGCCATTGGCTTGAAATCTGTTCAGCGGGTGAACATCGGTATCAACTCCACAGGGGAACACCTTTCTATTGACGCCGACGCAGTACTTCTTGCGACAGGCTTGAGTCCTCGGACCGAATTAGCATCCATGTTCGGCTGTGAATTGACGTATGAGCCTCGCCTGGGGGGACATTTCCCCCGTCATGACGATACTATGCGTAGCTCCGTTTCACACGTATTTGTCGCCGGCGACTCGGCGGGGGTGGAAGAGGCTGCTACGGCGATCGACGAGGGACGGCTTGCCGGACTTTCCATGGCCTTTGATATTAAAGGGGCCCATTGCGGAGACGAAAAAATGCGAGATGAGATAAGAAGCAGACTTAAGGCCTTTCGCAATAGAAAAGCCTCTTCTGGAAAAGAAAAACAAAACTGTTCGGCTGCTGCCGTCTCACCTGGGCTCGTACGCTATCCCGTATTCGAATGTGTGGAAAACATTGCCTGTAACCCGTGTGCCGATGCGTGTCCTGCCGGGGCCATTACAGTAGAAACGATTACCTCTCCCCCTGTTGTGGATTATAGTCGCTGCACCGGATGCATGCGTTGCCTTTCCGTTTGCCCGGGCCAAGCCGTTTTCATGGTCGACAGGCGTGGGAGCCTCACGCTTGCGTGGGAATATCTTCCCGTCCCTTCCGTAGGTGAAAAGGTTATACTCTGCGGACGTAGCGGCGAAGCCCTTGGTATGGGAAATATTACCGCCTGCCGCCGAAATGTCGGGGACAAGACCATGCTGGTCACCCTTTCCATGGATTCCTCACTTGTCGATCGTGTTCGCAGTTTCAAGAGGTGCGGTGATGAGTGAAAGGCTCGATACCATTATCTGTCGTTGCGAGGAAATCACCCTTGCAGAGGTACTTGAGGCCATTGATGCAGGCTGCAGCACGATTTCTGCGGTGAAACGCTATACACGTGCTGGCATGGGCCCATGTCAGGGACGAGGTTGTGCTCGTGCAATAGCGCAGCTGATTGCGCAACGGACAGGGAATATCCGAGCCGAACTGCGACCCGATAGGGCCCGGTTCCCCATTGTTCCGACCGAAATCTCGGGTTTCTCTTCGATAAGGGAAGAGCCTTTGGAAAAAGCGGAAACGATGATCCCTCAGCGCAAAGCCTGTACCTCCTCTCTCTCGATTGATACAAAGGAATCGTATGATGCAATCGTCATCGGCGGAGGCTACCATGGGCTTTCCATTGCACGGCAGCTTGCAGAAGCAGGGGTTAAGACAATCCTGCTTGAACGCAAAGAGATCGGATCAGGTTCTTCAGGTGCGAATTTCGGCTTTGTGCAGCTGCAGGATTCCAATACCGGTATAAGTTTTGAGCTCAACAGACGTGGTTTTGAGCGCATGGGTCAAATGGAAAAAGAATTGGCCGCAGATCTGGAGTACCGGAAGGTCGGGTCTCTGATTTTTGCCCAAACCGATGAGCAAATGGCGGCTCTTGAGGCCTTGTATCGGGAAAAACATGCGCTTGGGCTTGATGTGCGCTTTATTTCTCCCAGGGATATCACTTCACTTGAGCCCTATATGAATGTAAAGAGCATCAAGGGGGCAAGCTGGCATCTTCAAGCGCAGATTAATCCCTTCCGCTATCTTTTCGCCATGGTAAAAAAGGGAAAAGAGGCGGGACTTACCATCCGTGAGAATACGATTGTGAGAGAGATCCGTGTCTCCGATACATCCTGTAAAGGGGTTGTGCTGGCAAATGGCGAATGCATCCGAAGCAACGTTGTGATCGTTGCCGCAGGTGCCTATACGGGTACGCTTTGTTCAACCTGTGGCTTAGAGGTTCCGATAGAGTATGTGATTGGTGAAGCCTTTATTTCCGAACCTGTTCGGCCCCACATTATGAACTTCATCTCCTCTGCCTCGTTTTTTGCCACCGCTCACGATTCTACAGGGGCTGCGGCAAGCTTCACGGCTGGGCAAACGGCATCGGGAAATATATTGATTGGAGAAACAAGTGAGCCGGGACCGAGCAATCCCGAAGATGCCCTTCTTCTTACCAGTGCGGCCCACTGTGTTCGTATTCCGCGTATGCTCGAGGAGCTTTATCCGGATTTGAAGCGACTTACTGCTCTTCGCAGCTGGGCAACCTGCAGCCCCTCGGCTCCCGGTTTTGAACCCTTTCTTGGAGCAACGGAGATTGACGGGCTTTTTCTCGCCGCCGGTTTTAAGAGCTCCGTTATTATTTCCTCCGTTGTCGGTCAGATCCTCACCGATCTCATCGTCCGGGGGAGGACATGGTGTGATATTTCCAGTTTCAATCGGGGACGGGTTAAATGGTCAGGAGCATCGAAAGATCGATCCGATCGGGATGAAAATAGATCGTATTGAAGCATATACGATGATCGGAAAGATCGTAGAAGATTTCCTCCCAGACCACCATTGAGCGGTTTTGTTCTATCCCGAATCGATCGGCTACTGCTTCATCGACGGTACTGGAAAGCCATGTTGTGGTGTATGTGATGTGAACGCGGCAATGCCATTCCAAAAATGCCGAAAGTTTTTGTTCGTTTCCATCAAGGCTCGGTGGCGTTTGTAGATATGCATGTGGCAATTCGACATCACAGATGATGACGGGACCTCTGCTGTCAAGATAGATCCAATCGAATGCCGTTACTTCCATTTCATCTACCTCGGGCATTCTCCTGAGCATTCGCTGTGAGGCCCTCTGGTTGCGCAGATTGAGCTTGAGTAGTTGCGGCTTCTCCCCCGAATCGGCGATAAGCTTGAGAAAGTCGCTGCTGATGTCGATCCTCATCGGCAGTTTTGTTAGCGCAGGGTGGCCGAAGTTTCCTTTCCCCTGCCAGCGGGTAATGTATCCCTCACGAATTAGCGAGGCCATAGCTTCCCTGATGGTCGCCCGGCTGGTTCCCAATTTCTCGGACAACGCTTCTTCTGTTTCAAGTCGATTATTGCCGGCTTGCATATTTTGAATCGCTTTTAGAAGGTATTCGCGAATTTTCAGGTAGAGAGGGGGACTTTTAGTCTGTCTCTTATTCATAGCAGACTCCTTTTCCATTAACACAGTGTGATGGGAAAGGAAGAAACCGTCAATGGGAAAATAGTTGTTATGGTTGACAGCTCATCAGACCTATAGTATCATGATTTCATGAGAAAAACTCGATCAATAAGAGTAGAAGCGACCCCTCTTTATGTAAAAACGAAGGAAGCCTTGATCCAGCTCATCCTCAGTCGTAATTTTTCGGGGAATCGGCTTCCGTCTGAGACGACCCTTTGTGAGATGTTGGGGGTTGGGAGAACGACCCTGAGGGAAGCGCTGATGGCGTTGAATCGTGAAGGCGTCATCACCAAAAAACATGGCTTGGGTAACCTTATCCACAGGACTACCCTTAATGCGAAGATGCGGATCGATACGATTCATGGCTTTCGAAAGCTCCTTGAAGACGGCGGCTACCGGGTTTCCTGCAAGAGGACCTCTCCCCGATGGGTCACTTCAATTGATGTTAAAGGGATTGACTGCAGTAACTGTTTTGAGGAACGCTTTCTTCTTGTAGAAAATCGTTACTTCGCAGATGGGCATCCTGCAATTTACGGCCATAACTATCTGTGCGGAAGCTTTGTTCGGGAGAGTGAAGCGCAGGATATCCTTTCGTATCAGGGCAGTTTCTATGATTTACTGGGGCAATTCCTTACCGAAGAAGTTGCCAATTCCATCAATACCTTTCGTCCTGCTATCGCAACGGCCCCTTTGGCGGAGATTCTTGACGTTGCGGTAGGGGATCCCCTGATTCAGTGGCAGGAAAGTTTTATAGGAATTTTCGACCATATTGTATGCAGAAGTCTCATATCGTTTAATCCTGCTTACGTCGATCTTACCTTACTACGAAAATGGACATAAAGGAGTTCCTTAGTGGGAAACATCAAGGATTTAAGAGATTTTTTATCGGCCCTGAAGAAAGCCGGTCAACTTGCGGATATTGAGCGGGAGGTCGATCCCGTTCATGAAATCGGGAGTGTAATTGCCACACTCGAAAAGGAACGTGGACCTGCCGCCCTCTTTCATAGGGTCAAAGGCCATAGCGTTCCTGTTGCCGGGGGATTGCTTTCCGATTATGCCAAAATTGCTGTTGCACTTGAATGTGGACAATCGGATGTAACCGATAAGATGGAAGCCGTTCTTGATCATCCCATTGTGCCCCGGGAGGTGAAAAACGCTGCTTGTCAGGAAGTGATACTGACGGGCGATGAGATCGATCTCGGGAATATACCTATCCCTATTCACGCCCCCGGAGACGGAGGGGCCTTCATTACTGCGGGCGTTACCGTTGGTCGTGATACAGAGACGGGTATGCAGAACCTGAGTTTTCAGCGGATGCACATCAAGGGGCCGCGAAAGATGGGGATCATGATTAATGAGTGGCGTCATCTTCGTGATTTCTTGAAGAAGGCGGAAAAGAAAGGACAGGCTCTTCCCATTGCGGTTGCCATTGGTGTTGATCCTGTAGTAATGATGGCGGCCGGATTTCGTTACGATGGCGATGAGGCGGAAATAGCTGGTGGTTTACGGGGAACGGCCTTGGAACGGGTTAAGTGCATCACCAGTGATATCATGGTTCCCGCCTGGAGTGAGTACATCATCGAAGGTGAAATCCTGCCGGGCGTGAGAGAAGAAGAGGGGCCCTTGGCTGAATTTACCGGGCATTACGGACTCTTGTGGAAAAGTCCCGTCGTCGAGGTCAAAGCCGTTACCCATAGGCGTGATCCCATTTGGCAAACCCTCAACGGAGGAAGCTTTGAACACATCAATTTAGGTAATGTTTTGCCCCGGGAACCTCTTCTCCGCAGACATACCAGATATGTTTCGAAAAACGTCAAAGCGGTACATATTCCGCCCTATGGTTCCGGTTTTCTTGCACTTGTACAACTCGAGAAAAGTAATGAAGGGGAACCGAAAAATGTTGCACTGGCTGCAATGACTGCATATGTAAACATTAAAAATGTGATTGTCGTTGATAGCGATGTCGATATATATAATCCGGCCGAAGTACTCTGGGCTGTCAACAACAGAGTTAATCCTCGGGAGGATGTCTTTGTAATACCGAATAGTCAGGGACACGAGCTTGACCCCTGCAGCGACGAGACCGGCGTCCAGAATAAGATGGGAATCGATGCAACGCTACCCGCTAACCGAAAGACCCTGAAAAGGGCGGTGTATCCTTCGGTTGACCTATTACGCTATCTGAGCGAGTAGCTACTGTTTGGAATCCTGGTGATACATAAAAGAGGATCTCCTCGCCATCTTTTCATATGCTTGTCCGGATAGTAATAAAACTTTCCCGTAGCGTGTGCAATTCATGGTTTCCTTTTTTATACTACAAAGTGATGTCGATTCACGATGACTGTCAGGAGCTTTTACTTGCCAGAGAACGGGAACTCGATCTCCTGCGAAAGATCATCTCTAGTATTTTCTCATCTCCAGACTATTTTGTCGCTCTGGAACGGGTGCTTGGCGAGGTAGTCCGAGCAACCGGATGGAAATTTGGCGAGGCATGGATCCTTTCCGAAGATGAATCGGCACTTGTCAATAGCAGGATCTACTATACCGAGGAGCCGTCGCTCAACGGTTTTTTTGAAGAAAGTCTCGTATATTCGTTTCCTTACGGAGTCGGTCTTCCGGGAAAAGCTCTCGAACGAAGGGAGGCCGTTTGGTTTCAGGATGTAAGCACCAATAAGGAGTTTCTCCGCGCTGCCATTGCTGCCCGCTACGGATTAAAGGCAGGGTTCTCGATACCGGTATTTAGCGGTAAGCGAGTATGGGGCGTGCTTGTTTTTTTTGCCTATGAGGCCAGACGGCAGGAACCGGGGATGATTCGGCTTGTTTCCGCCGTTGCAGCCCCCTTGGGAGAGGTTATCCAGCGGAAAGAACTTGAATATCGACTGCGACAGGAACAGGAACGCTCACGTCAGCTTGAGACCGCAAAGAATCTTTTCTTTCAAAACATCAGTCATGAACTACGAACACCTATGAACGGAATCCTCGGGCTTACGCAACTCCTTACCGATGAGATAGATAATCCGGAGCAGCGTGAACTTCTTGGTTTGATAACCGAGTCGGGCAATCGATTACTTCATATCTTTGAAAAGATGCTGCATTTGCTTCAGCTGAATCGCCCGGTGAGCGACGAAATCAACACCGAGGGGAATATTCTTGTGGTTGATCCTCTTGTTGATGAAGTGGTGCAGCGATATCGTATGAGCGCGATTAAAAAGAAACTCTCTTTTGAATTCATCATGGGGGCATCTCAGGCCCAAATCACGGGAAATGCGGACTTTTTTCGACAAGCGATTGATTATCTTCTCGAGAATGCATTCAAATTTACGTGCAGCGGTGGCATTAAGGTTTTAACAGGCCTCGCCGGGCGGGGGCAAAAACGACGCGTCTATATCAACGTTGTTGATACGGGAATCGGGATAGTACCTGTAAAGCAGCGGCTTATCTTCGAAGATTTTCGACAGGCTGATGAGGGGATCGACAGACCCTTCGAAGGGATCGGCCTTGGCCTCTCTTTGGTAAAACGGATTGTCGGCATGATGGATGGGAATATTGAGCTTCAAAGTGAAGAGGGGGCAGGTTCCTCCTTTACCATCTCCTTTCCACTTGTTGCGGGTTTGCACGAGTACCATGGCATGCTCGCACCTCGACAGGGGGGGTATCGGAATGATGCAGAAGGGGAAAAGCGGATACTACTTGTAGAAGATAATTTCATCAACCTTTTGGTTATCGAGAAGCATCTGGAACATGATTTTGCGGTTACGCGTGCTTCTTCCGGAGAGAAAGCCCTTGAGGCGGCACAGAAAAAGCGATTTGATCTTGTTTTGATGGATATCAATTTGGGGCGGGGCATCGACGGGATCGAAACGACCAGACAACTGAGGTCAATGGAACCGTATCAGTCGACTCCCATCATTGCTGTCACCGGTTATGCAATGGATAAGGATCGTGAGTCGCTGCTTGGTATCGGTTTTAACGAATATATTGCAAAGCCATTCTCAATGGAGATGCTGGATATGGTTATTACCAAGGTTCTCTAATGCCTATTCTTCAAGGGGAAAGAGGATTGTCACTACCGCTCCATTACTATTCGATATATCGATCTCTCCACCTATCTGTGCGACAAGGGTAAGTATCAGTTGCATTCCCAGTGAAGTACTTTTGTGAGGGTCGAATATATCGGGAAAACCCGATCCCCGATCTGAAACGATAAGCATGGCTTTTTCTGCTTCGACGAAGAAGGTGATGTGTATGCTAACATAGCCATTGGCATCTTTTCCATATTTTACGCTATTTATGATTAGTTCGTTTGTTATCAGGGAGATTGTTATGGCCCTTTCAAGAGAAAGGGGACAGGACTTAGCATCTACTTTAATTGTTACATTATCGTATGAATAACCTCCGAGGATCGAAAGCCGTTCGAGAAATGAACGCATGTCGATCGCCTTAAGGGAATGAGACTGGTACATCATCTCATGTATGCTGGACATTGCCCTGATACGGTGCTCTATTTGTCGGGAAAAGGTTTCGATATCCCTGCTGTTCTCTTTTTCAAGATGAATAATGCTAAGAATGAGTTGGAGGTTGTTTTTGACTCGGTGATGTACCTCTCTCAGCAGCATTTCCCGTTCTTCGATGGCCTCGGAGAGCTTCTTTTCGTTTCGATCTCGCTCGTCGTTTCGCTGTTCAAGGGTCTCTGCCATATCGTCAATCGCTTTGGATACCATACCGATTTCGGAGTTTTCTTCCTCAAGTTGCGTCCTTGCAGACAGTTTTCCGTTTCTTATATCGGTGACTGTTTTTGCCATGCGCAGTAATTTTGAGCCGATGGTAACATAGCCGATAAAAGCAGCCATGATCATGCTGAAGAGCGCGACGGCTGCCATAAGGAGCAGGTTGCGTATCAGTATCCTTGTCGCCGGATAACGAGCACTCTGTTCCGGTATGCCGATGACGATATTCAGATAGGGTTCCTTTCCCTCTCCTGTCCTGATGCGCTGAAAGGCATAATATCTGCTTATCCCATCCGATCCCGTCGTTACCATTGTTCCCGATTCGTCGCCGGAGCCGATCACCTTCCATACATCGGCCTTAATTGGTTTCCCAATGGGATTGGTTGATTTCTCGGGATAGAAAAATATGCGAATTCCGTATCGGTCGGTGATGCCAAGAAACGATTCTTCCGGCAGGTCGAAACTCCTGAAAAATTCACGATAGGTGCTGAGACGATAGATTGCGGAGAGTACTCCTATGATGTTTCCTGTATTGTCCTTGATCGGTACGGCAAAGGGAAAGGCCGCTTCATTGTTTACTTGGGCGATGATGAATTCTCCGGCGGTAAAGTCTTCTCCACTTATAGCCCGTTGTATGTGGTTCCTTTCGCTAAGATCGGTCCCAGGCTCGAGCTTTGCGGACACGGTCACAATACCCTTTGTGTCTGTCACGGTGATGTTGACATATTCCGGGTTTTCTTCGAGGACCTGCCTGAGAATACGTTCCTGCCTGCTCTTTTCTCCTTCCGTAAATGCCGGAAGGAGTGCAAGGGTCGATAGTGTGTGATGGACGGTTTCCATTATGGTATTCTGAACCATTGCCAGGGTTTCCACTTGCCGCACCGCTTTTGCCCGTACCTCTTGTTCAAGGACGGATCCATATTCGATTCCGGTAAAGATAATGATGGCAAGAGAGGGAATCAGTGCAATCGCGACGATGAGTAAAAGCAACTTCCGAAAGGATGAAGCAAATATTCGTTTTACCATATGCTTTTTATTATACTTCGATTCTTTCATGAAAAAAACGCCTATCCTCTCGCCTTCGCGGCCCGCGGATCATATCGCAAGCCTTTGATTGCCGGCATGAAGCCAAAGGTCTCCATATCGTTGGCGAAGGGACTTTGGTCCGCCGGGAATGCATTGATGCTTTCGACCACAAGGGAGTGGGGCGGACGAATATCTCTCTGTGCGAGGTCTTTAAAGATTTCCAGGTAACGCTGAATCTCTGGTGCCCCCGGATGGGCCTCCAACGTCATCGAACGTCCTCCATGTTCGAGGGTGAGTACAAGGCGAGATCCGTGAAATACAAGAAAGTTGGAACGTTTCCGCGATGGAAGTTCATAGGGTAACTCCTCTATGGATAGGCCGCAGGGGGATGCGGGATCGACGGCATTCATCCAGAAGACCTCATCGAGTTCCCTTTCCTGCCAGGAAAGTAATTCCTGGATCGCTTGGCTCAGGACAAATTGTATACCGCCGAGGCCACGAAAAAAGTATCCGCCGACCATCTCTCCCGAGAGTTCCATTCTCCTGAGGCTTGGGAGCAACGCTTTCCATTGAAACGACTCGGTTTCCCGATCGAGCAGGGGCTTGGCAACCACTCCGTAGCGGTCGCTAAGCGTGAAAATTTTCTCCCGTATCCGTTCTTCCCGATCGAGGGGATCTTCTCTCCTCTTTTTTTCACCAAGAAGATACCAATTACCGGCAAGCGGCCTGGAATTTCTCCATTGGTGATAGGCCCCGTGGGAGCGGTAACGATGTCTGTTTTCGGAAAGCGGAGCGGCCTTAAATTGTGTGTTAATGCCGTTTCGCAATGCTGCAAAGGAGTCGTTGGCAATCTGTGTTTCCCATACCAGTTCCCAGAGCTGTTGTGTAAGTTCTGCCGAATCGAGTCCACTGGCCTCTTTTAGGTCGAAAAAAGTATAGCGCCCTCTCCCTTCATTGACTGAAAACGGGAGAGGCGTTTTTCTTTCTGCCGCTTCAGAACGTGAAAACAGCTCCGTCTGTTCGGGGTAGGCAAGGAATATCTGTTTTTTCCCTGCGCCGAACCAGGATAAGTCATGACTTTGGGAGAGGGCATCGATCCATTCATGGTAGTATGGGGACATCCTCGCCGGAAGGATCCACTCTTCAAGCGCGTCGGCGGGAAGCCTGTATCCAAGGAGCGAATCGATTCTGCTCGCAAGCTCCTCAGATCCCTTACCCCGGTTAATCATTCCCTGGCATGCAGCCATAAAGGGCACGATTAGGGATGATGCCATCGGTTCTATAAAGCGACGTTGCTTGTAGCGTCGCATTCTCAAGAGACGATCAAGGTTTTCCTTGTCGCAAAGCTGCGGCCCGGGGGCATCGAGGCATATTCGGGCCTTTACAAGATCTCCCTTTGTCAATAATTCGGCGATTGCTTTATTACGCTGTTTGACCGGGAGCGGTACGATCACGTCGATTTCCTCTGCGGTCAGCGGACCGTAAAAGCGGAATAATTCCGAAAGTGCCGCAGTCATGGTCTCGGAATGCATCAGGCGTTTATATTGATGCTCATGGCAGCGGTGGGTAACCGGTCCCTTTTCCGAATAGAGCAGGCGCAGCTTTCCGTCGATCGAGTTGAGAATTTCAGCCCTGTCCATCCCGCTCTCCGCAGCGACGGCATCGATGAGCCGCTGGTATTGATCTTCCGGAATGATGACGCGTTCGTCAATCCAGCGCAACAGTTCCTGCGGATCGGCAGGAGCATAGCCTTCTGCAGTTCTCTGCAGTTTTTCATTGAGTTCTAAAACTAAAGAGGGATCAATGGGCGCGAGTCGATCGGGATCGTCGAGCAGGTGGTCAATGAGATCATCATCCAATCCGCTTTTACCCGAGGCTTCCGGTGTGTCGTCGGCATACATAAAGAGGTTAATCTGCCGCCAAACCAGTCCGTCGCAAAATGGAGAAGGAATTGCCGTTCTCACCTCACATATCTCGGTTACACCGTCGGCAAGCTCTTCCAGCACCATGGCAAGATTGGCAAGGTCAAAGTAATCCTGCAGACAACTCCGCCATGTTTCAATCATGATGGGGAAATCCGCAAGGTCGAAGACCGTCTGAAGCAATTTACGTGACCGCAGCCGCGTAAACCAGAGCGGCATCCGTTTCCCGAAGCTTTGGCGGGGCAGCAAAAGAGCTCTACCCGCATTCTCTCTGAAAAAGGCCCCGAACAGTGCACTATTTTCAAGTCGTTCTCTGATTGTTTCTTCCAAGGGAAGGGTGGCAAGCATGGGAAGATACGGGGCCACTCTTGTATCATCGGGTACGATGATAAGAAGCGCATCGTTTGAAGCAATGGTTCTCGGTGTATAACCAAAGCGGCTCTTCCAGAACCCTTCGATCAAAAGTGCAAGGGGTTTATTGACAGCCGCCCCCCAGAAGGTGTGAAGCACAATCCGCTGCAAGCCTTCCGGCCCAAAGGATTCGGCGATATGTTCGACAATGATGCGATGTTCTCCTGGCAAGGGAGCTCCTGTGTGTTCTCTTTGACGCGTAAGAAATCGCATAAGGCGGATGGCAGAAGCCTCATCAAGCCCCCATTCCTCCTTGGTACTCCCTTTTGCCTGAACGTGATCAAAGAGTCGGAGGATTGCCCGTGAAAAGGTGAAGTCACGACTGCGATCTTCAGCCCTCCAGAATGGAATGATATTCGGAGGAGCATTGGTCGGCATAACAACGACGTTGTTGTGATCGATGCTTGTAATCTCCCAGGTCTGAGTACCCAATTCAAATCGATCCCCCACCGATCGTTCCCAGACAAACTCCTCGTCAAGGGTACCGATGTTGTTCAGGCCGTCGGCAAGCTTCATATTGTATTGCCCCCGATCGGGGATGGTTCCGCCTGAGAGGTAGAGAAGGTAGCGGACTCCCTTTGCGGGGGAGAGTAGCCCTTTTGATTCGTCCAGAAAGAGTCGGGGGCGCAGTGCCCGAATTCTGGTTCCCTCATATTTGCCCGTAAGCATTTCGACAACAAGATTAAAAAGGCGGCGAGGTAGGCTTGCAAAGGGTTCTGCTGTTCTGATGCTGTTGAAAAGGGATTCAATAGTTTGCTCTTTTATCACTATCAACGATAGGATGATTTGAGCGAGAATATCGAGGGGATTGCGCATCGGCCGCAGGCTTTCGATTTCATGGTTTTGCATGGTCTCGATCATGGCTGCGCCTGATGCAATATCAATACCGTGACTGGGAAAGAGGATTGCCCGGCTGACCGCATCGACCTGGTGGCCGGCACGACCTGCTTTTTGGATCGCCGACGAGATGGTGAAGGGTGTTTGAATAAGCACGACGAGATCGAGTTCTCCGACATCGATGCCGAGCTCGAGGGAGTTTGTGGCAATGATCGCTTTCAACTCACCCCGCTTGAGGCGTGATTCCACCGTCAGCCTGATCTCCTTTGAGAGGCTGCCGTGATGGGCGTAGGCGATGCGCTTTCCCGCAATCTCGTTCATCAGGCGTGCAATTTTCTCGACAAGACGACGGCTGTTTGCAAAGACGAGGGTGGAACGATATCTTTCGGTTAGGCGGAAGATTTCGGCGGCCATTCCCCGCCATATCGAATCCTGCTGTGCCCCCTGGGAAAGCATCCCGCTTCCCGTGTCGGGCAGCAGTTCGGGGCTAAGGACAGAGAGGTCGTATCGTTTCGTGAGAGGGGCAGTGCAGATTCGTACGGGCCTCTGCCGATGTTCTATCTTGCTTTCCCGACAGATCATCCGGTACCCACCGATGAAGGCGGCTACCGCTTCAGCCGGGCGGACCGTCGCCGTCAGGGCTATTCGCTGGAATTCTCCCCACTCAAGGGCGGCCTGCTCCACCATCGACATAAGCAGTACTCCCCGCTTGGTTCCGTAAAGCGAATGGATTTCATCAAGAATAACACAAGCGATGGAGCCGAAAAGGGTCCGGCCTCCCTCCGAGAGCATCATGATGGTAAAAGATTCGGGAGTGGTTATCAGGATTTCGGGCTGGTGGCGGAGCATGCTCCGTCGTTCGCTCTGGGGGGTATCCCCGCTGCGGGTCATGACGCGAATATCGGGAAAGCGCTCCCCTTGCTCACGGAACCTGAGGCGTAAGGTCTCTATTGGAGCTATGAGGTTTTTTTGAACATCGCTGCCGAGGGCTTTGAGGGGAGAGATGTAAAGTACGGAGAGTCTATCCTCCGGAAGCCGCCCTGTTACCAGGCCGTCGATGGCCCAGAGAAATGCGGTTAAGGTTTTTCCGCTCCCCGTGGGGGCCGTGATGAGACAATGATCCCCAGCCGCGATAGCCGGCCAGCTTTGCCTCTGAATCGGGGTTGGTGCTGGATAGGTATCCCGGAACCACTGAGCTATGAGCGGGTGAAACAGGGACAATCCCTCTATTTCCTTGGGGGCACCAAGCTGAGACATAGAAGTAGTATAGTGATTATTCGTCTCAGACAAAAGACGGAAGTCACGATACCATGATTTTGGCCGTCAAATAGTGATCTTTATTGTCGCTCCTTCATCATGCTGGGAAGTACGTTATATATGCCTGCAAGAAGGCCTGCTAAGCTCTGTTCTTTTGGTACGGCATGAATGAAGAAGTTGTTATTGTCACGATAGCAACAGAAGTGGAGAAGATCCTCAATCCCTTCGCTACTCTCAAGAAGGGCTTTCATCATCGGTTCCAATTTGGGATTATCCCAGAGTAGGATGAATTGCCTGCCTTCGATTTCGAACTCCTCGCGTTTTAATGTTTCGATCCCCGCGATATCGACCCGCATCTTCGGAAAGTAACGTTTGGCAATGATATGTGCCTCCCCCTTTAGTTGCCGGCTTGTAAAGATGTGGAGATAGAAACGATCGTATCGCGTAATAAGAAAGGAAAAGGGGAGGTACAACAGCGAATGGCGGGGAAGGAGCGTGAAGGTCCCCTTTGCCTGACTAAAAGGCTCTTCAAGCTGGTAGGTGAAGTTGTGACCAAGTACGCCGCCGATATTTACATATGTCGTATCCTTCGGCTGTAACAGCTTTTCACACACCTCACCGATCATAACGCTTAACTGTTTGTTTCGCTTTCTGCCGTGTAGGTATCCCATGCTCGTTGCAAAGGCCAGGGCTATGAGAAGATAGATGTAGGAGTTCATTGCGGATTTTCCTCCCGCTGAATATGGACTATGAGGTCGTCGATATAGATTTGACCAAGCTGCTGCCTGGAGGTGATTCCTCCGGCGATTGAGATGAATTTAAAAATGGGAAATTCGGCGAAGGTTCGCTCTATCGCCTCGTGAGGATCATCCAGTGAAAGTACCTTATTCAGACAAAGACTGTTGAGGGTGATATGAAGCCTTCCCAGCTCGGTTCGTATCCGTTCCGATTCGGCAATACTCAGTTTGTCGTCGTTGATGACAACCGACACATAACTCTCCTCGGTAAAAAGACGATAAAGCTTTTCAAGTCGCGAGGAAATGGCTCCCAGCTGCAGTGAGACCTTATCGTCTTCTTTTTTACGTGCCCCCTTTAGGCTTGCCGCATCGGGGTTGAGTCTGGTGAGGGTCTGCCGCTTTTTGAGTATTTTTTCCCGCATGGCACTTAACTCTCCAACCCATAATCGTGTGATGGACGGCATAGCGAGAAAGCGCAGGGTGAGGGCCGTGGGCGGCGTATCGAAGACGATATAATCGTACTTATCATGCCATCGGTCGTAGAGGCTCTCTATGGCCCAAAGTACGGCATACTCTTCGGTTCCGGGAGAGTATTTCAGGATATTGATATAGGAATCAAGATTGATGGTAAGGTTGTAGTTGTAATTTGAAATGATCTCGTCTCGACTGCTTTTCAGGTAGTGCTGGACCCAATACTGAAGGTCGATCTCTATGGCGTCGAGCCCCTCAATAACCGAGCTCCTCTTATCGGAAAGTTCCATCTCATAGATATCACCGAGGTTATGTGCGGGGTCAAGACTGATAATGAGAACACGATAGCCGTTCAGGGCGAGTCGATAGGCAGCGGTCGAAGAGATTGTAGATTTTCCGACCCCTCCCTTTCCCAGAAAAAAAAGCATCCGCTTCATCAGTCGATCTCCAGCATGCCGAGAAGGTTTCCAAGAGGATCCTGTGCAAGATCGGCTCTGGAGATCATTAGCTTGATCTCTTCTTCCATATAAGGCATCAATTCGAAAGCCATGGCTGTGGGTGGAGTGGGCAGGCCCACAAAGCTACCGAAAAGCAGCATGACGAAGATGTTTTCCAGCTCCTTCAATTCAAATTCGAGCATGCCGGTTGCCTTGTCCCGCTGGACTTGACTCGCGACTCTCCATATCTGCCGAAGGAGACGAACAAAGCGGCCGAGTAATGACTTCATGGGGAAACCTCTTGCTCTTGAAACCATTCGGCCTGTGGGTCCTGAAAAACCGCACAGGCCGATAAGGATGAAAAAATGATAAGACGGGCTTTAGGCCTTTACTGCTTTATCTTTTCCGAAATTCTTAAAAAAGGTCACAACCATAGCGATGTTGATAATGATCATAATGATATTCATGAGCCCGACCAAGGTCCCTGTGATAAGATTCTTGATGTTCGCAGGATCCGCAAAATGGGCGGGGACAATTGCAATCTGATACCAAATGATGGCGGCGGTGACGGTTATCCAAAGAAAAACAGCAGGAATAAATACCAGATTGGTATATTTCTCATTCAGCTCCTTTTTCACCCACATTGCCACGGTCAGCATGACAATGGAAGCAATGAGCTGGTTTGCGCCGGAAAATGCGGGCCAAAGGATGGTGTAGTTTCCGCTCCAGGCAAGGCCGATACCGAAGAATGCAACGACAAGGGAACCTACCCATTTGTTGTTGAAAAACTTATAAAGGCCGGGACGCTTATCCTTTGCAGGAAGCGAAAGCTCGCTGACAATGTATCGTCCCAGGCGATTTGTTGTATCAAGGGTAGTGAGAGCGAAAGAACTGACCCAGATAGCAGCGAAGAGCTTCATAAATTTTGCCGTGAAAAAGGGCATTGCAGATGCGACCATTGCCCCGTAGCTTGCCGTAAAGCGTGCCAAGGGCGGGGTGGCGAGGACCTTTCCTTCGCCGAGGGCCTGCACACCGAAAGCGGCAATGGCAATAACGGAAATCGTGGCAAGGAAGCCTTCGGTCAGCATTGCACCGTATCCGACAAAGAGGCCGTCTTTCTCATCACGAAGCTGCTTGCTGCTCGTGCCCGAAGCAATGAGTGCGTGAAAACCGGAGAGGGCACCGCAGGCGATAACAAGAGGAACGGTAGGCCAAAAAGGTGAGGGTTTTCCTCCGATAACCTTTGCGCTGAAACTTGTGAAAACAGGCACGGAATCGAAACCTTTTGCCGCCAAAATAGCGCCGATTGCTCCGGTAATCAGCCCGAAATAGAGGAGAAAACTGTTCAGGTAGTCTCTGGGCTGAAGAAGAATATTCACCGGCAGGGAACTGGCGATGATGATGTAGATAAAAATAACCAAAAACCAGACATCCTTACTTGCCGAAATCCCCACATGCTTACCAATGACAAAGGAAGCAATGAGCAATACGATGCCGATAAGGGTGCTTACGATCATCGGCAATTTTGTCCGATACATCAGAATTCCGAGCACAATGGCGGAGGCGCAAAAAAGAAAAAAGGTTGATGCTACAGCCCCATCTCCTGCAAACTGTCCTGCTACGATATCACCGAACGCCGCGACAACAAGGAAGCATAGGAAAAGGACAAACCAACCGAAAGATTTTCCTGCCTTTTTGCCGATCAGTTCCTGAGCAACGAACTGTACCGAGCGTCCGTCATACCTAACAGAGGCAGTCAGCGCAAGATAGTCATGAATAGCACCAATAAAGATGTTCCCAAACCATATCCACAGAAGGCCGGGAAGCCATCCCCAGGCAATGGCAATTGCGGGACCAACGATAGGCCCTGCTCCTGCGATGGATGCAAAGTGATGGCCGAAAAGGACATATTTACTTGTTGGAATATAGTCCACGCCATCTGAGAGCCTTTGCGAAGGGGCAGCAGGTGCTTCTTGAGATTTGAGCAACTTTGTTTGAAGCCCTTTACCGAATGAGAAATAGAAAATCAGGTAGATCGCCAAGGCAACTACAAGAACCAGAGTTGTCATAGCTCCTCCTCATATAAATAGATTATTGCCCCATACTAATTCGAAGGTCTGAAGAATGCAACACTTATCGTTATAAAGTGTTATCACTCTATAGGGAATTTCCTTTTAAAAAAACGAGGTGAATCCCCCCATGCATTGAGCCCGACGCTTCTTCCCGTTGATGCAATGCGCCCCGCAAGGCAGGCCTCACATGCCTCTTTTCGTTCGTTCATGCACGGCTTGTCTTTGTAGAGCCTGTAGGCTTTCCGTACGCGAAGGGGAGTAATATTGGGCATGGTTACGTTTGCCCCGAATCGAAGGCCCCGTTCTCTTCCGTCCGGCACAAGGGCCTGAAGAGCGGTGGTTGCGGCAATATTTGCATCGGGCAATGCAAGCCGTGTCGCCGCAATCATGAGAAGCGAAAGGTGCAGCAACGCTTCCTTCTCCATCATTCCCTGCACTGCCATGGGTGTATCCGGATGGGTAATATACGGCCCCATGCCGATCATATCAACATCGATATCCCGGAAAAAGAGGATATCGCGTGCGAGCATATCGATGCTCTGACCGGGAATGCCGATCATCACCCCGGTACCAACCTGAAAACCTGCTTTCCGCAGGTCGTGCAAAGCCTGGAGACGGGTTTCAAAACGTTGCTCAGGCGGATGGATGGCAGAAAAGAGCTCGGGGTTGCTGGTTTCGATTCTCAAAAGATATCGATGTGCTCCCGCATTGTAGAATCGGCGATAGGTCTCAAGGGTTTGCTCCCCCACGCTTAGGGTAATGCCCACTCCGTCCGGAAGTTCCGTGCTGCGAGAACGTTCCTTTATGGTTTTGACGATCCTTTCCACAAGACCGATGAAGGCTTCGTCTCTCCTCTCTCCGGACTGGAGTACCACCGATCCGTAGCCCCTTTCCGCACACCAGAGAGCCGATTCGACGATCTCCTCCTCATCGAGAAGGTAGCGACTGGAGACATGGGTATTACTTCTGCGTATGCCGCAGTAGCGACAATCCTGGGTACAGATATTCGAGAATTCCACTATACCTCGGTAATAGACGAGGTTCCCGACCTCCCGTTCCATCACCTCCGTTGCCGTAGATCGAACCTGCTCCACCAGGGCCTTTTCACGATAAGGGATAGAGAGAATAGCCCGAAGCGCTTTTTCGCTGGGTATGGCTCCATGACGAAGCGTATGTATGTATTCTTCTTGTGCGAAATCCGGGGCTGTGACGTCAATCGATGTGTGCATCATACCGCGTTACTTTTTCGCCAGACTCGATTTCACCGAAACACCCTCTATGGCACCCAGTTTTCCGGTGAGGCTGCCAAGAGCATCCGTGGTTGTGTCGACGATCAGGGTGATGACCGATAGCCCCTTTTCCCGATACGGAACACCGGTTCTGCAGACAATCTGATCTCCGAAATCGGTTAAAAGCTCCTGAACCTTTCCTGCTGTCTCGTTTCTGTTTTCGATGATGATACCGATAAAGCCGAGCCGTTTTTCCATCCGAGTGCCTCCCTCCTGCAACAGGGAAGGAAGGCGCAGGCAGATCGTATCTATAAGCGTCTCCCTTGGTTTCGGTCTTACCCTTGCCGCAGGTTGATATTTCAGTACATACTTTACCGTGTGAATAATCTTTTGTATAGATTGAATACCGCTTCCGAAAAGGATGGTAAAGGAGTCGGCCATGGATGAAAGAACAGAAATAGCGGGAGAACCCTCTTTCGGACTGATGAATAGCTTGGTAGAACTATTTGTTACCGAACGAGGGGCCCAGATGGCGCCGGTACATTTCTTTCCAAAGGATGCTAACCCGGTTCAGCCCTATCACCTGAGCCCCTGGCAGGGAGAATCTCGCGAGCAGACGGTAGATCAGCCTGCGGTGCTTCGTCCCCTTCGGGGGGATTTTTTCTGCATGCCTTTTGGGGACAACGATGAGCTGCCGGATGGGATCGGTGAGCATCATCCCCCTCACGGGGAAAGCGCAGGCTCAAAATGGAACCTTGTGTCCCGACAGGAGTCTGCCGATGGACGGTCCACCTTGGAGCTTGAGCTTAGCACTTCCGTCCGACCAGGCTCGATTCGGGCGACGTGGCAGCTGACGGGAGGCGACAGTTGTATCTACACCAGGCACCGCATCGCCGGGAACAGGGGGCCTGTCACACTCGGCCACCATGCCACCCTAACGGGACAAAACGGGCAGCTGCAGATAAAAAGCTCTCCTCTCCTTTTTGGGATGACCAACGCCTACCAGCCCCCCTTCTGTCATGATCGAGAGTATTATTCCCTTGCTTCCGGTGCCTTCTTTGACGACCTGTCGCATGTCCCGACGATCTGGAAAGATCCAGCCTTTACCGATTGTTCTCACTTTCCCGCCCGGGAAGGGTTTGTCGACATCCTGCAGCTCTGTCAGCGGCCGAGCGAAGAACCCGGCTGGATGACCGCCCTCTGCCGTGAGGGGGGCTATCTCTGGTTTTCTTTCAAGAATCTTCGGCTTCTTCCCTCCACCGTCATATGGATGGAAAACCGGGGGCGTCACATGGCTCCCTGGAGCGGCAGGAATGTTTGTATCGGCTTGGAAGATGTGTGCGGTTATCTTGCCCAGGGCCTTGATGCTTCGGCCGCTGATAATCCGCTGAGCCGACGCGGCCTTGCAACCACCCTTTCCCTTGAGGGAAAAGAGGCGCTTTCTGTTTCCTATATACAAGGGGTGATCCGGCTGTGCGATGGCTTTGATGAAGTCGATACAGTCCTCTTTTCCCCCGAGGGTGCCACCTTTCTTGCAAAATCGGGGAAGCGGCTCTTTTCTCCGGTCCGCTGGCGTTTTTTATTTGGTGAGGATCTTTGATTTCCTTACTGTTACGAATATTGGTGGTGAAAGGGCATAATGCTCTTTTGGCTTACCCTGCTTCACAGACGATGTGCTGTGAGGGAAGATCCGGCTGACGGATGACATCGAGAAGAAGTTTGGATGCTGCTTCCCCCATCTTCTTATGGGGATGGGGAATATCCTCCATGGAAGCCTCGACCCACCGGGGAGTTTCGCCAAATCGAATGATCCTTGCATCGAAGTGGTGAGTACGCAGGATCCAGGAAAGCTTATCCGCCAGACCGCTGGTCGTGACGAAAAAGGTGTCGACCGGTGAAGCGCTTCTCATCACTTCCACTGTCTGCTTCTCGAGATCATCACTTTCGGGATTGAGAGAAAAGAGGGAGATGATCGTTTCTGCCATTCTCGCTGCTCGTACCGCTTCCCGGTAACCGGCAAGTCGGGCATCGATGGATGATGCAGCAAGGGCAAGGGAAACGCAGCACACATTCCTGGCCCCCTGACGTATCGCTTTGCTGACCGCGTTTCTCGCAGCTTTCCGGTCGTTCTGGAGAACCGTATGGGTTTCAAGCCCCTCGATGGTGCGATCGACAACGACGAAGGGATACCCTTGTCTCAGCAAGCCCTCAATATGGGATCCGTCGTAAGGCGCCGCTCCATGGAAGGGCATGGTCGGGATGAGAATGATACCATCGACTCCCTGCCACACCATCTTTTCGATCACGGAACATTCCCGTTTGTTGTCGAAGCGACTGGTCGAGATCATAAGGGAATATCCCCGCTCGTAGAGCACCGATTCGATGCCCCGAATGATGTTGTTCATAAAGGATTCGAAAACATCGGGGAAAACCGCTCCGATAATATCGCTTCGACCACGATTAAGCGCCTTTGCAAAGTAGTTGGGCTTATAGGAGGTCTTTTTAACGTAATCCAGGACCATCTGCTGGGTTTCCCGACTGATGCGGTATTCATCGCCTCTTCCCTGGAGCACCAGAGATACGGTAGTGCGCGAGAGCCCGAGATGCTCGGCCACCTCCTTCATGGTCCTTGTCGATTTAGCCATTAGGGATGAAATTATCACTTGTCAGCCGTAGTTACAAGTGCTAAACTACGTTAGCTATGGAGGAACAATATGAAACGAAGTGAAATAAATGCAATCATCGAAGGGGCGCAAGCCTTTTTTAGTGAACAGGGGTTCCATCTGCCAGAATGGGCATTCTGGAACCCTGAACAGTGGGCCGCACATAAAAACGAATGTAAGGAAATTTTCGACTGTAAGCTTGGCTGGGATATCACCGATTTCGGTTCAGGGCGATTTGAAACCAGGGGACTGACCCTGTTTACCCTGCGAAATGGCCTTGAAGGAAGCTATCCAAAGCCCTATGCGGAGAAAATCATGGTGGTTGGAGAGGAGCAGGAGACTCCTTTTCACTTTCACTGGAATAAGATGGAGGATATCATCAACAGGGGAGGTGGGAAGCTCGCTTTTGAACTCTATATGTCGGATGCACAGGACGGCTTCTCCACGCAGAGCGTTACTGTATCCGTCGATGGTGTAAAACGGACCCTGAAGGCAGGCGAGCGACTTGTTCTTGATTCCGGATCGAGCCTGAGCCTTCCCCAGCGCCTATATCATCGCTTTTTCGCCGTAAAGGGATACGGAAAGGTAATGTGCGGAGAGGTCAGCATGGTAAATGACGACGACAGCGACAATCGTTTCAAGGAGGAACTTGGGCGCTTTCCTGCCATTGATGAGGATGTACCTCCCACGCGGCTTATGGTCGGCGATTACCGGAGATTTGCATGAAAATTACGGCTACGGGGTGCTGCCTGATCGATGTACTCTATCGGGAGATATCCTATGCCGGAGATGCCTTTTGCCGCCTTCTTTCCCGGGTCCCGGGAGACGGCGGCCTCATTCCCGGAGGCCTCGTTCTCGCCAATGACCTCGAGGCCTTTGCAGGCCGCCCCTTTCCCGAACTTTTATACGAAATAAGCGGTGGTACGGAGCCCACGGCCGTGAATCTGGGAGGACCTGCCATTGTCGCCCTGGTTCATGCGGCACAGCTTCTCGAGAAGCAGGGGGTGGAGAGTCGATTCTACGGTATTGTCGGTGATGATCCCCTTGCCGGGCAGATCAAGTCCTTTATCGGAGAAACACCGATACAGGCGTTTTTCCAATACATGGATAAGAGTCCTTCGCCTTCTACCGTCGTCCTGGCAGACCCTTACGCCCTGGAAGGGAAGGGGGAGCGTAGCTTTGTCCATACCATCGGGGCGGCGGAACATCTTGCCGTGGAACAGTTTCCTGACGATTTTTATGATACCGATATCCTTCTTATCGGAGGTTCGGCCCTTGTTCCTCCGCTCCACGCCGCTCTTACCCCGCTTCTTAAAAGGGCGAAAGAGCACGGAGCCCTGACTATTGTGGGGACGGTGTATGATTTCCGAAGCCAAAAGCGTGACCCAAAGGGAATATGGCCTCTGGGAGATCGGGACAGCTATCGGTTTATCGATCTTTTGGTCTGTGATGAAGAAGAGGCCCTTCGCCTGAGTGCCACGACACGTATCGAAGATGCCGCGAACCGCTTTATCGACTGGGGGGTCGGTGCTTTGGTCATCACCCGGGGGGCAAGGCATTATCTTCTTTGGTCGGGGGGAAAGCAATTCCTTTCCCACGAGATGGCCATGCTGCCCGTCAGCCGCTGGGTCGACGATCGACTTGCTGCAGATCCTTCATTGAAAGGGGACACCACCGGATGTGGAGATAACTTCCTTGGTGGCCTTGTCGCCTCGTCTGCAATGCAGCTTCCCAAAAAACCCTCGTTACGTGAGGCGGCCGCCTGGGCCGCCGCCAGCGGGGGCTTTGCCTGTTTCTACCACGGGGGCACCTATCACCAGAAGCGGAAAGGGGAAAAACGGCGGCTTCTGGAGCCGATTGTCTTCTCATATCGAAGGCAGATCGGAGACTGAAGCTCTTCCCTTGATGGGGTAAACTAGCTATCCTCAAGAAAAAAAGGTAGAGGGAGGATGCTATGCGCGAAACTGTGGGGGGAAATAGCCTTGATCCCCTTTTGAGGGAGCCTGTTCCTCGTCTTGTTCGGACCATCGGCATACCGGCTGCCGTAGGCTTTCTCTTCAATACCGGGTTTAATGTGGTTGATACCTGGTATGCGGGAATGCTCTCTACAAGTACCCTTGCGGCCTTGAGCCTCTCCTTTCCCCTTTTTTTTATTATCATTGCCTTTACCGAAGGTTTTTCCGTCGGGGTCACCGCTGTTGTCGGAAACGAATATGGCGCCGGGCGCGAGACCTCCGGTCGCTTTGTCTCCGCCCAGGTCTTTTCCCTGGGGATCATTCTTTCATTGTTGCTCACGCTTGTGGGGGAGCTTGCCGCATCACCGCTCTTCCACCTGCTTGGCGCAGACGGGGATTATCTTTCCAAGGCCCTGGCCTATATGCGAATCATCTTTGCAGGTGCTCTGTTTTTCCTCTTTAATGGTGCGATAAACGGCATTCTGCGTGCTCATGGCGATACCAAAAGCTATCGCAATGTCCTGATTGCCGGTTTTCTTTTGAACCTTCTTCTCGACCCTCTTTTCATCTTCGGCTGGCTTGGTATTCCCCGGATGGGCATTCGCGGGCTTGCCTTTGCGACGATCCTGGTTCAGGCCCTTGGTATGTCCTACATGCTGTATCGGCTGCAAAAGTATACACGCTTCGCTGGGGCACATCGACATGACTTTCTTCCCCGTCCCTCGGCATGGCTCCAGTTACTCGGACAAGGGGTGCCTGCTACTTTGAACTCTCTCACCGTGGGGGTAGGGATTTTCGTCATTACCTGGTTTCTCGGACAATTCGGCGAAAGGGCCGTTGCCGCTTATGGGGCCGCAGTGAGGATCGAGCAGATTGCTCTGCTCCCTACGATTGGAATTTCTACGGCGGTACTGAGTATTTCGGCGCGCAATAGCGGTGCCGCTCTTTTCCATAGGGTGAAAGAGACCGAGATATCGGCGCTCAAATACGGTCTTGTCCTTCTCGTTCCAGCTGCCTTTTTCCTTTTAGCCGCACCGGTGCTTGTCGGATTTTTTAGCAGCGACCAAGAGGTCATTGCTATTGGGGCCCGTTATCTGCGTATCGATTCCCTGACCCTTTACGCTTATGTTGTTCTTTCGGTCCATGTCTCCCTGCTTCAGGGCCTGAAAAGACCGCGTTTTGCCATCGCCATCGGGCTCTTCAGACAGCTGCTTGTACCTGTCCCTCTTTTCTGGCTCCTTTCTAAGACCGCAGGCCTTGGGGTAAGCGGGGTCTTCTGGGGAATCTTTGCGGTAACCTGGATGGCGGCAGTGATCGCGGCCCTTTACTGTCGGCATATACTTTCTGAATATGCCTAATTTACATATGCGGAAAAATGGTTTCCTATCGGCGGCCTCTTTCACTGAACGGCCTTGGTGTATTCATGTGTGATTCATATTTTTTGCTTTGGCAAAATTCGTACAACAACAAAAGCAGCACCTACCATTATTAAAATATAATAGAAAATTATCAGGAGGGAAACGGAAGAGACTATTTCCACATTCTTCGGGAAATAGATCGTTGCAAGAGGAATTCCCATTCCCATTGTTTTCTGCGTTCCTGTAAAGATAGAACAGACTTGGTCCTTCCGTGAAAATTTACAACCAACGGTCAAAAGTGATACCAGCAGTAAAAGTAATGAACAAAAGGCAAATACGCCAATCAGGGGTATCGAAAGCAAATGGAAGTATTCAAGAAGATCTCCTTTACAAAAGGTTGCCGCCAATTTCATATAGAGAATAAAGAATATCCCATAATAGGTAACAATTCCCGGAATACGGCCCAATAACACATGCCTCTGGCGCAAAAACTGTCCGATAGCAAAGGGGATAATCATTTTCTGACATAAATTTTCCACTACCTGTGAGAAAGGGATAACAGAGATAAATTGAGTTGCCAGTAACGTAGAAAGTAACAAGGGGGTAAGGAGCAGCCCCAAAAATTGCGAAACAATTGAATTGTACAATGCTCCAACAGTATTACCTCCGTATTCCTTCGTCAGCATAATGCAGGACGTTATGGTAGTGGGTAAACAACCGAGAAACAACAGACCTATAGCATATTCCAAATGGGAATATCGCATGACAGCATGAAAAATACCATAAGCCAGTATAGGTGAAAGGCCAAACAAGGAAAATTGCGAAAAAAGGATAAGTTTCCAGTTCCTTAATCCTACCAACAATTGCCGGGAGTCTGTTGTTATCCCCATTCCGACATACATAAGCATAATCGTAACCGTAGCGAACATTTCATGCGAGTTCAGCATTCCGCCAAAATCACGCAGGAACCACGTAATAAAAAGTGTAATAGCCAACACAAGGAAAAAATTAATATGTCGATCCATGTAATATCCACCTTACTTTCTTGCCAAAAAAATCACACAGGACTCATTTTCAGGGGTTTTTATTATCAGTGTTAAATAAAAATACTTTCTTTTGAAATATTGGGTAGAAAATATTCCCTCCGTAATATTGTTGCAAAATCAGACGGAAAACAATCGATACAGAGGATAAGCCCTCTGTATCGACTTCAAACATATTCAAAAGAAGTACAATCCGTTTTTTACATAAAACACAATTACACGAATAAAAGGCAACCTCATCCTAAATAATCAAGCCAAGGCTTTTGCCTATCTATCATAATGTCTACTAATTCGGGAAGACACCGACACTGGTCAACGACAGGATTGGCCATCAATGCTTGAATGACATATTCTTTCCGACTAGTCAGCACAGCTTCAGCAATCAGGTCATATACACCACAATAATTACGAAGCAGTGCCGCAAAGCCTTTGGGATAGGCAGGAAATTTTACCCCTTTTATTCCCGATGCCGAAACGATGCCTGGTACTTCAACGGCAATCCATGAAGGAAGTTCAGGTATCAGATCCTCATTAAGAATATTGACAGCCGGTTCTTCATAAGAAGCAGCCCCCTTTAAAAGCGCCTCAAGTATATACACCAATCGTTCGTGTGTTTCCGTACCGATTTTTGGTTCATTTCGAGAGAGCATTATTTGGTAGAACTCGTAGAAATCCTTGATACCTTTGTGATCAGCGATTTCCCAGGCCCAAGAAATATATTCCCCTATATGGCTGTCACCTGTAATCGGCAATAAACGATATCGTTCCAAAATGGTCTTAAAAAGCGTGCGATCAGCCCAAGACTTGGAACTGCGGGTACCGGCAAGTAACGATCGCCTGTCGCTTCCCTCTGTTTGTTCAACAGATCCTCCCTTTTGTACATACGAGAGCAGATCGGAATATCCAGGTTCCCGTTCAAAAAAAGCAGGGGCCCTCTCAAGGATATCAGGATAGGCATCTTTGCCCGTCGACCGATAGGAAGCTTCAAGCAGAACACTGAAATGATTCAAACCTGCAGCCCGGAGAGCAATATCTTCGTAGGGGGTATCCAGAATTATCGGCACATAACGTTTCAACGAAGCTATTTCGTGGCACATTCCGATGAATTTAAGTTGAGGATACTTTCGCAACACTGCTGTCGTTATTGCTGTCATCGGATTGGAATAATTGAATACATAGGCATTAGGACAAAATTGCATTACATCATCACAAATTTCCACAATCACCGGAGTGATGCGAAGAGAATGGAATACCCCACCAGCTCCACCGTTCTCCCCATAAACCTGATGAATTCCATATTGCTGTGGGATGGTCCAATCTTGATTCCAAAGAGGAAATCGTTTACCGACCTCAATGGAGATGACCACGACATCGGCATCCCGCAGGGCTTCTTTCCTGTCAGTGTATGCCTGGACCAAAAATGGTTTGCCACTTTCCTCCAGGAAAGATGTTGCAATCTTTTGTACATGAGCCAGTGCTTTCTCGTCGATATCGACGATGTCAATTTCGCTTCCTTCCAGAGCCTGGCTCTGAAACAAATCACCCAAGGTACCCAATCCGAATTGAGCACTTCCCGCTCCAATCAACACAATTTTCATGATAAAGCTCCTTTCTAACTCAATAGAAATTATTGTTTTATTGCACCAGAAGTTAATCCTGCAACGAGTTTTTTCTGAAATACAATCACAAGGATTAACAAAGGTAGCGTAATGACGACAGATGCAGCCATGATTTCGCCAAAAGGATATTGTCGGGAAACGGTTCCGCTGAACATGGCAATGGCAACGGGAATAGTTCTCGATTTTGGGGAAACCGAAGAAAACGTCAGTGCAAATAGATATTCGTTCCAAGCCGCGATGAAGGCAAGCAACCCTGTAGTAACAGCGGCGGGTATCGTAAGTGGAAGTAAAATATCAAAAAAACTTTGAAATGGCGTAGCTCCATCAACATAAGCCGCCTCAAGGAGCGATGATGGAAGTTGCCGATAATATGATGTCATGACCCAAACAGTAAAAGGTAGTGTAAACAGAAAATAAGATAAAATCATGCTTTGTATTGCTGATATATGCAGAAACCGTATTACGGAATATAACCCACTAAGAACCGAGACTCGAGGAAACATTGTCATAGTAAGAATGAGATACAGGATAATCTTTTTCCCCCGAAAATACAATTTTGCAAGAGCATAGGCTGAAAAAGAACCAAGGAGCAAGGAAACCAGTGTCACTACTCCGGCAACAATAATGGAATTTGCAATGCTATGAAGGAAAAGGGTGTTCTTCAATACTGCCTGATAATTGATTGAGGAAGGTAGGAATTTCATTGAAATATGATCCAAGGGAACCAGTGTAGCAGGAGTCATCATCAATTGATTTTCCGTTTTCATTGATGTATTTACCATCCAGTAGAACGGAAAAAATACAAGCAAAATAAAAAAGAAAAGGAAAATGCAAAAAATCGTATTATAAATTATCTGGTTTTTCTTAATCATTTTTACTTATTCCTCCTGCTAACTTGACATAAATAAGTGAAACTAAAAAGACCAGAAGAAAGATAAGAATACTGGAAGCTGATGAATATCCCATAGCTTTACTATCAATCAGCTGATAATATGTATAGGAAGCCAAGGAAAAACGTTTTTGGGCAAAGATTATTTGGAAAAGATCAAAAACCCGTAATGCATCAAGCGTACGGAAAATCATGGCCACCATAAGGGCATTTCTTACCAGAGGAAGCGTCACGCAAAAAAAGGTCCGACCGGCTCCTGCTCCATCTACCTTTACTGCTTCATATAGTTCCTTAGGGATTGCTTGTAATCCGGCAATAAGAAGCAGGGTCATAAATGGAGTAGTTTTCCATACATCTATGCAAATAATACTCCACAATTGAGTTGATTTCTCCAGCAAAAATGGAAACTGTCCATCTGTAAGACCAAATCGTTGCATGATGACATTGATAATTCCTGTTCGAGTGGCTCCAAACATCCATGCCCACATTTTTGAGGACACAGCTGTCGGAATAGCCCAGGGAATCAACATGATCATTCGGAGGACCCCGACACCTCTAAAAGCATGTGAAAATACTAAAGCACAAGCCATTCCCAATACTGTTTCAAAAAATACGGTTATCATGGTGAAAGAAATTGTATCTTTCAATGCACGAAGAAACTCTGGATCCGTGGCCACAAAAACATAGGGCTTACCAATAAATGAAAATGTTTTCATGGGTTTATAACGATATGGTTCTGACGGCATGGACTGCAGAAGAGCAACAGTATCGCTGGAATCAATAGTATCTGGAATCGGAAGAACCTTCACATGTAAAAGCCGTGAATAATTATCTAATCCAATACATTCCGTTATTTTTGATGATGCAAAAGTCCTATTGGTAAAACTTGTTATCAATACAGAACCTAAGGGATATAAAGCAATGACGCACATCACAATCAGGGTCGGAGCAAGCAAGGCAATGGCCAAATGAGATTCTTTCTTTTTGAGGGCATTCATCAGCAACTTCCTATAATGGCCGTCCAGAAGAAGCATTGCCTCGCTTGACGGCCATAATTTTTATTACTTACTGTATTCGGACATATCTATGGCCATTGCTGTAACAGCATCAGCCCCATTCATCTGCTTTCTCAAGACATCATGCGTATAGGAGTAGAAAATCTTGGAGACTTGTGCATAATTGGGAGCAGCGGCTGTCGAAGGACGGGGGACGGCATTTAAGAACACATCGTACAATTTGGCAAAGAAAGGATTTACTTTTACAACATCCGCATCGGAATAGAGTGATTGTATGGTAGGTTCATAAGACCCTTTGATCGCCCTGCGTTTTTGCTCTTCTTTTCCTGAAAGATAAAATATAAAATCAACCGCTTCTTTTGGATGTTTTGAGTATTTACTTACGGCCAGTTGCCATCCCCCAAGCGTGCAGGCATTCTTGCCCTCAACATTCGTGGGAAGTAAGGTCAAATCAAATCTACCCTTAATAGCACTGCTGTCAGACTGTCCCAAAGAATAACAATATGGCCAATTCCTCATAAACATGGCATTCCCTGCTTGAAAGGCAGAACGGGCATCTTCCTCCACAAAACCAGTAATTCCCGAGGGAGAAATGGTCCCAACCCAATTGGCTGCCATATCCAATCCTGCAGCAGCCTTAGGATTATCTATTGTTACTGTGCCATCTTTATCCATTATGGTTCCTCCACCATGTGAATAAATCCATTCCAAAGCATTGCACGTAAGACCTTCATAGGCATTGCCTTGCCAAACAAACCCCCAAAAATCTTCATTTCCTGCAGCTCTTTCCCCAGATTGGACAACCTGAGCAATATGTTCCAATTCGTTCCATGTTTTTGGGGGAAGTGTAAAGCCGTATTTCTTGAGTAAATCGGTACGATAGTACAAAACACCGGCATCCGTATATAAAGGCATGGCTAACAATTTTCCATGTACGGTGTTGTTTTGCACCATAGTAGGAAAATGTTGGCTCGTATAGGAAGCTGCACCATATTCATTGAGATCTATAAGATGCTCGTTTAATTCTCCCGGCCAGACAACATCAATCAAAACAGCATCCAATTCACTGGACTTTGCCTCAAAATACTGTAGATACAGGCCCAATCTATCCGTAGAGGATTCAGGCGTTTCAACAAGCTCAATATCGATGTCGGGATGCAACGATTCATAGGTTTCACTTGCCTCTTTCATTAATTCGTAGTCTTTACCCACAGATTTGACAGCGAATCGAATTTTCGTTTTTTTCTGTGTTTCAGATTCTTGTGTCCCATTTGCAAAGAGCGTCCCCAGTGACAAAAAAATACACAGAACCATCACTAAACAGTTTTTCATATTTCCCTCCTTCTGTTATTACATACCCTACAATTCAGGGTATGATTTTTTTGACTATCCATCTCTTTTGGTATACCGTATCGTTATTGGTATACCATATATGGTAATTATTTCTTTGGAAATTATCCTTGCTTTTTTAAATATTGTCAATATTTTTTATTATTTGTACATTTCAAAGTAAAATAAGGAATTTATGGCTTTTTATGTTTCAGTTTTATGATATTTATGGTATACTTATTATGAATCAATTTAATTGGTATACCATTGTAATGGATGCCATCCATATAGTGTTAACAATTGGGAGGTAGTAAAATGCACCATGAAAAAAGTGGTACTCATTACAAAGATATTATCGAACACATAAAAGATTTGATTGCAACAGGAGTTTATTCTGCAGGAGATAAATTCCCTTCCGAACGAAGCCTGGCAGAAAAATTTAACGTCAGCAGGGTCCCTGTTCGGGAAGCCCTGAAGGTTCTGGAATATATCGGTATCTTAAAAAACGTCCCTAACGATGGGTTGTATGTACATAACCTCGACATATCCCATATCATAGAAAACCTCAGTTTCGGCTTATCAATACAGTCTCAAAGTGTTTTATCTCTTTTTGAGGTACGTATTTCCCTGGAATCGACGGCCTGCTATTATGCGGCAATACGACGAACAGGTGAAGACATTACACAAATTCGTTTGACGCTGAAAAAGATGCGGGATCTTTTGAAAGAGACTAAAATCAAGGATGCCGATTATGAGATGCTTCGGTTATACTCCCATGAATTCCATGCACTTCTGGTACGTTCAGCACACAATGAAATACTGACGGGTATCTATTGCTCTCTGTTCAGTCTCCTGGAATTGTCAAAGCAATATACCATAAGAAGGGAATTTGATTCCTATGACTCATTGCTGGCCCATGAGGCGATTTTCAATAAAATTCTTTCGAAAGATAGCAACGGAGCCCGTGATGATATGATAGGACATTTGGTGTGTGCGCGCCGTAAATTGGAGGAAGCCGTTTTGGCAGATACCGAAAGCGTACATGACATTTCTGATACAGCTACATAAAATACAACTTGAGCAAGGCTCTTTTTTTGTTTCATCGAACAACAATACAGAAAAAACCATTGATTTCCCAATTCATTATCGACTGGAAATCCATCGCATCGGCAAAAGGGATGCCGTGACGGCACTATTATCCATGGTACACGATCCTGTCGGTGATTGCCGTGGTCAAATACTTATTGGCGAGCAATGGTTCCATGCATTATCAGCGGTTAAAAGGAATGTTCAGAATCCTGGTGATGTTACGCTTTCCCCTGTATTTGCCTTTTTGTAGCGTAATTACTACCTTGAAAGTATGAAACATCATGATACACGTAAGGGAATCATCTACGGGGCATTGGCCGCCGATTCTTTAAGTCTCGGCAGCCATTGGATCTATAATGTCGATGCCATTGCCAAGCGGATCGGCCGGCCAAGTGACTTGAATGATCCGCTGGTGAAAACCTTTCATCCGAATAGAAAGCGGGGTGAGTTTACCCATTACGGTGATCAAACCCTGTGGCTTCTTGAATCGATTGCCGATAAGGGCGGTTACGACCAAGAGGCCTTTTTTCAGCTTTGGAAAGAGAAGATGGCCATCTATGACGGCTATATGGATCATGCCAGCAAGGATACCCTCTCTGCCGGGAAGGCCAGCTCGATGGATGACTTGGGCGGGGCCGGACGGACCGCCGCCCTTGCATTGCTTTTTGCCGATCCGGTCGCTTTGGCGAATGCCGCGGCTTCCCAGGCTTCGTTGACCCACGATCATCCCCTGGTACGGGATGTCGCCCGATTTTTCAGCCGACTCCTGTTTCATGGTGATGAGCCCATGAAAGAAGCCCTGTGGGCCACGCTGGAAGAGGAGGTTTGGGAGAGCGGAGATCTTCTTCCCTCTCAAGTAAAGGCTGGTGCGGAAACCGCAGGGGAGGAAACGATTGCCGTGATCGGCCGCTTCGGCCAGATGTGCAGCGCCGAACGAGCCCTTCCCGGGACAATCCACCTGCTTGTTTCGTATCCCGACAACTATGAAAAGGCGATGATTTCCAATGTTGCTGCAGGGGGCGATTCTGCCGCCAGGGGCCTGCTTGCCGGGATGATCCTTGGCGCGCGTTCCGGCTTTTCGTCTATCCCCGTCCGTTGGACGGGAGCCCTGGCAGCCGCCGATCGCATCGATGATGCAGTCGACCGCATAGCTTCCCTTTGAGCTGTTATGGGAGCCGCTATGGTTTTTCCCTTAGCTCGTTGTAGCGGAAGCAATGTGTCAGATGGTCGTTGATAACGCCGATGGCCTGAAGATGGGCATATATGGTCACTGCTCCTACGAATTTGAAGCCGCGCTTTTTTAGGTCGGCAGAAACCCTCTCCGCCAGTTCATCTTTTACCGGCATCTGGACCATCGTCGTCAGCCGATGGTCCACCACCTTACCGTCGGTGAAGGACCAGATGTAGCGGTCAAAACTTCCCCATTCTTTTTTGATGTGAAGAAAGGCCGATGCGTTGGAGATTGCAGCTTCGATTTTTCTTCGGTTTCTGATGATTCCGGCATTATCCATCAGCCTTGCTTTATCTTCTTCGCCGAAGCGTGAAACCTTCTCTACGTCAAATCCCGCAAAGGCTTTGCGAAAGGCCTCGCGCTTGTTGAGGATGGTTTGCCAACTCAGTCCCGCCTGCATGGTTTCGAGGAGCAAAAACTCAAAATGCTTCTTCTCATCATGGAGGGGAACTCCCCATTCCGTGTCGTGATAGCTTTGCATAAGGGCATTTCCCATGCACCAGGGACAGCGATTATCTGCTTTCTCTTTCATGCGCTAAGTATACCCGTGCGTTTGGATGGAAGATAGTAGTGTTACGAATATTGGTGATACAGGGTGGATCATCATCGATAACGGTCGTCAATCCTCCGGTGAAGCACCCATGGCGATCAGAGACATCTGGACCTTTCCCGCATCTTCTTCCGAAGCAAGAATCAACAGCTGATCACCGGGAAGTATCTCCGTTTTCGGTTTTGGGATGAACTCTTTTTCGCCCCGCATGATACCGATGAGCACCGTTCCCTCGGGCCAGTCGATATGGGCCACTTGTTTATGTTCCAGAAAGGAATCAATGGAGACTGGAATTTCGAGGATAACCTTACGGCGCTCATTGCCGACGAAAATTCCCGGATTTCGGTGTATTAGGCGGTCAAGCAGCACATCATATACGGGTCTTGACTTTATGAAGCTGCCGACGAGGTAGGTACTCATGCAGACACCTACCAGACCGAGGAGGTGATTAAAATTTCCACTCATCTCAAGGATGAGGATTGCTCCTGTTACAGGGGCCCTAACGATGGCGGTAAAATTTGCCGCCATCCCCATAATCATAAAATTCATGTTGTGGGAAGAATCTATAAGACCGATGGCCTGTAAAAGCCCCCCGTATATCTGTCCCACCAGCGCGCCGATGAGCAGCAGGGGTAAAAAGATACCTCCGGGGTTTCCCGAACCGTAACATAGTGTGGTGAAGAGAAACTTGAGGCACAGGAGAACCGATAGGAAAAGGAGGGTCTTGTTATCGTAGCAGAGGCTTTCGATTAAATGATGTCCTCCTCCCGTCACATCGAAGCAGTAGAGCCCCAGAAGCACGGAGAGCAGAAGGGGCAGGACCGGTCGCAATATCACGGGGATACGCAGCCTCACGTAGAAATCCTGAAAAAAGTAGAGGGCCTTCTTAAAAAGATGGCCGACAAAGGCGATGACAATGCCGAGAATAATGGCAAAATGAAAATATTCCTGGGGAATGACGTTGATTGCGTGGAAATCGAAAATGGGCCTGAGTCCGAAGAAGTGACTTGCGACAAAGTCCGCAGCGGTTGACGAGGCCATGGAACAGACCAGCAAGAGCGGCGAAAAGCTTTTGTGCATCTCTTCGAGGACGAAGATGACACCGGCAAGGGGAGCGTTGAAGGCAGCCGACAAACCTGCTGCAGCCCCGCTGGTAATAAGATATTTACGTTCCAGATTGGGGGTTTTTGAGTGGTGAAGCATACTCAATCCTACGTAGGAACCGAGTTGCACACAGGGACCTTCCCTTCCGAGGGAGAGCCCTGCACCGATACCGACGATACCTCCGAAAAACTTTAAAAAGAGTTCGGGGAACCAGGAGAGGCGGATTTGTCGGTTAAGGGCCCCTTTCACCTGTGGAATACCGCTTCCTCGGATGAGCGGGTATCGTTTTATCGTATATCCTATGAGTAAACCTGCTATAACAAGAAGAAATACCCAGCCCAACTGAATAGGAAGGGGCTTCTCAGACAATGCTTCGTATAAGCTTTTTCGTATATCATGGGCGGCAGTGAGGCCGATACGCAGGGCCACGACAATGAAACCGGTTACCACGCCGACTATGATACTCTTTGCAAAGAGTACCGGCCGAAATGAGTACCAGAAGTTTAAGGTGGGCAGGATACTTTCGTTATCTGTGATGTTTCGTGATGCTACTGACATTCTTCTTTACACTCTGCGCAATCTTCTCATGGATTACAATTTTTTGCAAATGGCTCTGAAGCCCTGATCCTAAGGATGACGCTATTCTGCCGGATATCGGCGCAAGGGACGGAGCGGAAATCCCGCAGCCCCGGCAGGGAGCGGCGGGCGATCGGGAGTGAGCCCGGCTGCCGCTCCCGCCCCGGACGGGGCGAGGAATTGCAGCAAAGGAGCGGTCCCCGAAGGGGATGCGCCCCCTAAAAAAATCAGGTCATATCGGTGCGAAGGTCGTCGTGGACCTTCTGTTCCTTGTAGGAACGGGGAAGAATGATGTTGAGGAATATGGCGGAAAGTCCGCCGGTGGTGATTGCCGAACCGAAGATGGTTTTTGCCAGGGGAGGAAAATGCCCCAGGGCATCAGGAACGAGGATCACACCGAGGCCGAGCCCGAAGCTTATGGCCATGATAAGGATCCCCCGGCGGTTGATGACGTTGGTGCCGATCAGCTTGATGCCGCTGGCTGCAACGGTCCCGAACATGATGATGGTGGCTCCTCCGAGAACAGGGGAGGGAATGAGGCTGAAGATTCCGCCGATGATGGGGAAGGCCCCGAATATGACAAGCAGAGCGGCGATAAAGTAGCCAATGTAGCGACTCGCCACACCGGTAAGCTGGATGATGCCGTTGTTCTGACTGAACGTGGTATTGGGAAAGCTGTTGAACAGGGCCGCTATCGCGGAGTTCACACCATCGCCGAGGACCCCTCCGCTGATGGTTTTAATGTACTGTTTTCCCTCAATGGGTTGATTTGATACCAGACTGGTTGCGGTGAGGTCGCCGATGGACTCCACGGTGGTGATCAGGTAGAGGAGTGCCATGGGGATGAAATAGTCGAAACGGAATTTGAAGAATCCGTATTTGAAGGGTATCGGCACGTTGATCAGGGATAATCCGTCGAGCTTGGTAAAATCGATACGCCCCATGAAGGCCGCAACGATATAGCCGACGGCAAGGCCGATGACGATGGCTCCCATGCGGAGCCATTGGTTTTTGCTGCGGTTCAGGATGATGATGGTCACCAGGACGATTGCCGCCAGACCGAGGTTCTGCCAGCTTCCAAAGGCGTCGGTTCCTACTGCGGCCGATCCCCCTGCGATATCGGTGAACCCGACCTTGACCAGGGAGAGTCCGATCATGGTGACGATGATACCGCTGACCAGGGGGGTAATGATTTTCTGGAGGAACTTGAGAAATCGAGAAAAGACCATTTCGATGAAACTGCCGAAGAAGCAGATGCCGAAGATGGTGGCAAGGGCGGCTTCGTTGCTGCCGCCATCTCCCTTGACCGCCATGCCTATGGCGATGATGGTCCCGAGAAAGGTGAAGCTTGTGCCCTGTATGGAGAGAAGTCCGCTCCCGACAGGGCCGAACTTCTTGGCCTGGATGAAGGTTGCGATGCCAGAGACGACCAGGGCCATGGAAATGATGTAGCTGGTCATCTGAATGGGCAGCCCCAAAACACCGCAGATGATGGTCGGCGGGGTAATAATACTGACAAAGATGGCAAGAAGGTGTTGCAGTGCCGCGAAGAGTGATTGCAAAAAGGAAGGACGATCGTCTAGACCGTAGATGATCTCTACGGCACTGCCTGCTGCCCCGTTTTGCGGGGGTGTTTGAACGGAGGTATCGCTCATGAGGTCTCCTTTTCGGACGCTCCTTTGGTTTTTTGGTGCGGTATGTTTCGGCCCGGTAAAGGAGCACCGAGCAGTTCCGGGAAATACAACAATCCGCAACGCGAGCGACCAAATATTATGCAACAGTATACAACACTATATTGAGTTGTAAAGAAAAACTTAACGAAAATGACCCCGCGGTTTCCTATAATTGATATGGATTTTTTTCTGATACATACCCCGCTTTTATTTGCATTAGGGCCTATTGTGTTGTAATATGTTGCAAATCCCTCTCCTTTGGGATATGTATTCAAGGAGTTATTATGCCAGTTTCCGGAACGACGGTTTTCAGAAACGATGCCGTTTCCAAGGTGACCGGACGGGCCAAGTATACCGACGATCTGAAATTCTACGGTATGGCCCATGCGGTTGTCGTTTATACCGGCTATGTACGAGCCGAGCATCTTCGCGTCGATGTTGATGCGGCGTCGGCCGCACCCGGGGTTCTCGGAGTTTTTACCGCAGCCGATATTCCCGGACAGATCTGCTTCGGCCAGATCAACCGCGATTATGCCATGCTTGCCCAGGAGCGCATCCTTTGCGAAGGAGACGTCATTGCCCTGATTGTTGCCGAAACCCGGGCCGAGGCCCTTGCCGCTGCGTCCTTGGTCAAGGAGCAGGCAGAAGAGCTTCCTCCCGTTACCGATTCCTTTGAGGCTCTCAAGCCCGATGCTCCGATCCTTCGTCCCGGTTCTGCGGGAAATACCAACCGTATCAACCATGGACGGGTCAGGAAAGGGAATGCGGAGGCTGTTTTGCAGGGGTGTGATCTTGTTCTTGATGAGGAGTTTTCCACCCAGTTTATCGAGCACGCCTATATGGAGCCCGAGGCGGGGATTGCCGTGCCTCGTCCCGATGGTGTTATCGAGATATACGGCAGCATGCAGCATCCCTATTCAACCAGGCGTTTTGTCTCGGCTATGTTGGGCGAGCCCCTTTCCAACATTGAGGTCTATATGACGCCCATGGGGGGAGGCTTTGGGGGAAAGGACGATACCGCCGCCATTGTGTGCGCCAGGGCTGCTTTGGCGGCACGGAAACTGAATCGACCGGTGAAACTGACCTATGATCGCAGCTGGTCTATGAAAGAGAGTTACAAACGCCATCCCTATTATCTCCATTATCGTGTCGGCTTTGATAAGCGGGGAAAGTTTCGGGGTGCCGATATCGATATGGTAAGCGACTCGGGGGCCTATACCAGCGTAACCCCCTGGGTGAACTGGCGCAGCACCGCCCAATGCTGCGGTCCCTACACCGCCGATGCGGTGCGCATGGATATCGTTGCCGCGACCACCAACAATGTCTTTACCGGAGCCATGCGGGGATTCGGCGCTCCTCAGGTCAACTTTGCCGTTGAGCAGCTTATGGACATGGCCGCGGAAAAGCTGGGGCTCTCTCCTGTTGAGATTCGCCGCATGAATATGGTCAAGCAGGGGGATGCAACCATAACCGGGCAGGTGCTGGATAACCATACCGTCAGCCTCGAGGCGGTAATGGATCGACTTCTCGCCGAATCTTCCTACAGGGAAAAGTACCCCTCCTGTTCCCGGGGTAAGGGGGAAGGGGATGAGCTCTACGGTATCGGCTTTTCCATCAGCTATCGGGGAGCAAGTCTCGGGGCGGAGGGAATGGATTATTGTTCCTCCATCATCAACTGCCAGATGGACGGATCGATCCTTCTGGAGGCGGCCATCCATGAAAACGGGCAGGGGGCAGAATCGGTCCAGATGATGATCCTCAGCGAAGAACTTGGGGTTCCCCTTTCGAGGATTCGCTATAAGCGACCCTCCACCAGCAATATTCCCGATGGCGGGACCACCGTAGCGACCCGTGGGACCATCATGGGAGGCGGCGCCGTGGCTATTGCCGCCCGGAATCTAAAGAAGCTGATTGCCGAGACCCTTGCCGAAGAGCTGGGCGGCGACCCTTCTGAGGTCGTTTTCGAAAACGATACGGTCAGCGTTCCTCTGGGGAAGAGCTTCAGCTGGGAAGAGGCCATGAAGGCGATGCATCTTCATCGGGTCTACCCCTACGCTTTCGGCACCTTTCAGGCTCCCCATGTTTCCTGGGACGAAGAGCTTGGGCAGGGTGATGCCTACTTTACCTTTGTCTACAGCGCCCAGGCTGCCGAGCTGACGGTAAGCCGCAAAACCGGTAAGATAAAGCTCCTTTCTTTAACCGCGGTCCACGATATCGGTCGGGCGATCAACAGGGCCATGGTTTTAGGGCAAATGTACGGCGGTATCGCTCAGGCGGTGGGGCAGGCCTTGAGCGAGGATCTGGCGGTGCGGGACGGTCGGATCGGCAATCTCAATCTTGACAAATACAAAATTCCCAGGGCGAAGGATCTGCCCGAGATCAAGGGGATCATTGTGGAGAATCCCGATCCAACCTCTCCCACGGGTGCTAAGGGAATTGGCGAGCCCGCCCTTGAACTGATGGCCCCGGCCATTGCCAATGCAGTTTACAACGCAACGGGACTTCGCTTCCACAGCCTTCCCATCACGATAAACCCGGAGGACTTGAAATGAGCAGCAGTGATGAACGAATAATAACGATCAACGGGGTGGTTCGCAGTGTTGCCGAGGCCGATCTCGATCTCAGCCTTTTAGAGTATCTTCGGGAACGGCTTGACCTTACCGGAGTCAAAAACGGCTGTGGAGTCGGGGCCTGTGGGGCCTGTACCGTAGTAATCGACGGCCAGGGAAAACGCAGCTGCCGTACCAAGCTTTCGTCGGTCTTGGGAAAGAATGTAATCACTGTCGAGGGGCTTGAAGGGCCGGACGGAAGCCTTCATCCGATCCAGCAGTCCTTTATCGACTGCGGTGCAATCCAGTGTGGTTTCTGTACGCCGGGTATGGTGATGAGTGCCTATGCGCTTTTACTCCGGGAGAAACGGCCGAGCCGGGATAGAATTCGCAAGGCAATGAGCGGAAACCTCTGCCGCTGCACCGGCTACCAGCAGATCATCGATGCGGTGGAGATGGCCGCAAAACGAATGTACCCGGGAGGGCTGTAGGTTCCCTCTTCGGGCACATTCCTTTTTTGTCTTACGCTTCTTCGAAAAGCCAGGTGGAAAGGTAGCGCTCGCCGGTGTCGGGCAACAGTGCCACAATCAGCTTTCCCGCATGTTCCTTCTCATCGGCAAGTCTCGCTGCCGCTGCCGCAGCAGCCCCTGAGCTGATACCAACCAAAAGTCCTGCCTTTTTTGCAAGCAGCCTGGCACTCTTTCCTGCCTCCTCATCGGAGATGGTGATGATCCTGTCTATGACCGACATATCCACCACCGAGGGAACGAAGCCTGCCCCGATGCCCTGAATTTTATGCGGGCCTGCACTTCCTCCGGAAAGAACCGGAGAGCCTTCGGGTTCCACGGCGACAACGGATATTTTCGGATTCTTTGCCTTAAGGGCGCTTCCCGTACCGGTAACAGTTCCTCCGGTTCCAACTCCGGCGACAAAGAGATCGACCTTGCCGTCGGTATCGCGCCATATCTCCTGGGCGGTGGTCCTTCGATGTGCCTCCGGGTTGGCCGGGTTATCGAACTGCCCCGGAATAAAGGCGTTTTCCCTGCTTGATGCAATCTTCTCTGCCTCTTCAATGGCCCCCTTCATGCCTTTCGCCGCCGGGGTCAGCACAAGTTCTGCACCCAGGGCCGCAAGGAGTTTGCGTCGTTCCATGCTCATGCTTTCGGGCATGGTGAGAATGATATGGTAACCCTTTACCGCAGCAACTCCAGCAAGTCCGACACCGGTGTTGCCGCTGGTAGGTTCGACGATGATCCCTCCCGGCCTCAGGCTGCCGTCGGCTTCTGCCTGCTCTATCATGGCAAGGGCGATCCGCTCCTTCACACAGCCGAGGGGATTTGCCGACTCAAGTTTGACAGCGATCCGCGTGCCCTGGGCCGCTGCCTGTGGAGAGAGGAGTACATCCGCATATATCAGGGGGGTGTTCCCGATAAGTTCCGTCATGTTTTTTGCTATCTTCATCTTAGACCTCCTTCAAAGCCTGGTTTATATCGTCGATGATATCGTCTCGATGTTCAATCCCTATGGAAAGCCGAATAAGCTCCGGCTTTACTCCGGCGGCAATCTGCTCCTGGTCGCTGAGCTGCGCGTGGGTGGTGCTTCCCGGATGGATGGCAAGGCTCTTTGCGTCTCCGACGTTGGCAAGGTGGCTGAAGAGTTTCAGCTTCTCAATAAAGCGTTTACCAGCCTCCTTACCTCCCTTTACGCCGAATACAACCATACCGCCGTAGCCCCCGCTCAAAACCCTGTCGGCGACCTTTTTCGAGGGGTCCGTATCGAGCCCGGGGTAACGTAACCAGTCGACCTTGCCGTGGGTGGAAAGAAATGCGGCGACCGCAGCGGCATTTTCGCAGTGACGCTCCATGCGCAGGGGAAGGGTTTCAATCCCCTGGAGAATGTTCCAGGCATTATCCGGGGAGATGGCCGCCCCTGTATTCCTTAAGGCAACGGTCCTCATCCGCATAACAAAGGCCGCCCGCTGCTGGTCTCCGAGGTCCCTTGCCCAGCGTATCCCGTGGTAGCTTTCATCCGGTTCGGTGAAACGCGAGAACCTGCCGCTGGACCAATCGAAGTTACCACCGTCGATCACGGCACCTCCTATGACCGTTCCGCTTCCGCAGATCCACTTTGAGAGACTGTGGATGACCACATCTGCACCCAGCTCGATGGGACGACTGAGAACCGGAGTCGCAAAGGTCGAGTCTACAATGAGGGGAAGGGCCTCCTTGTGGGCCGCCTCGGCTAAGGCTGGTATGTCGGCGACATCAAGGCCCGGATTGCCGATGATTTCGGTAAAGACGGCTCGGCTCTTTTCGTTGATTGCGGCCTTGAGGGCGGGAATATCATTGGGAGGAATCAGGATTACCTTGATTCCCAGATCCGGCAGGATTGAAGTGAAAAGGGTGTGGGTGCCTCCATATAGGTTGGCTGTTGCAATAATCTCATCACCTGCCGTTGCCAGATTGATGATGGAGTAAAAGACAGCTGCCGTTCCCGATGCAAGGGCCAAGGCCCCGACACCACCTTCCAGAAGCTGCATCCTCTGTTCAAGGACATCCTGGGTTGGATTGCCGATCCTCGTATAAATGAATCCCGGTTCCGCCAGATCAAAGAGCCGGGCCGCATGACCGCTGTCCTTGAATTGATAGGCTGTTGTCCGGTAGAGCGGTACCGCTCTGCTGCCCGTTACGGGATCGGGAATAGTGCCACCATGAAGTGCGATGGTTTCCAGATGCTTGTTCATTGTTGTTCCTCCTCGAACATCGGTTTCAGGCTTCCCAAATCGTATGGGGTTGCCTGATATACTGAATAATTGAGCCAGTTTGAAAAAAAGAGGTGGGCATGAGCCCTCCATGTGGAGATGGGAAAAGCATTGGGATTATCCTGAGGAAAGTAATGGGCGGGGGTTGGCACATCCAACCCCTTTTCCGTATCCCGTTGGTACTCCTTTGCCAGAGTGTCGGCATCGTATTCAAAATGACCGGTTATGAAGATCTGCCGTCCCGCCTGCGCCTGGATGACGGCGCTACCTGCTTCCTTCGATCGTGCGAGAATCTCGAGCCTTGGAATCCTCTTTAGAGCAGCCTCGTCGACCCCCGTATAGCGGGAGTGGGGAAGGGGAAAACAGTCGTCGAAGCCTCGAAAGAGTGGCGAATGATCATCCATTCGCCGGTGCTCGAACACCCCTGTCAGCTTGTGAGGTAAGAGAAGCTTGTCGATTCCGTAGTGGTACCAGAGGCCTGCAAAGGCCCCCCAGCAGATATGGAGTGTCGAATAGACGTTCTTTTTGCTGTGCTCCATGATTGCAGCCAACTCATCCCAGTAATCCACCTCGGTGAAGGGAAGGGTCTCCACAGGCGCTCCGGTGATGATCATCCCGTCGTAGCGCTTTTTTTCAACCCTTGAGAAGGTGGTATAAAAGCGTTCCAGATGGGCCGGAGAACTGTGGCGCGAGGTATAGGATTCGGTGTGAAGTAGATCGATATTGACCTGAATTGGGGAGTTGGCCAGTAGCCGCAAAAGCTGAATCTCGGTATCTATCTTTGCCGGCATCAGGTTGACGATGGCAATCTCCAGCGGGCGTATGTCCTGATGCATTGCCCGCTCGCTGGTCATGACGAAAATATTTTCCGCCTCTAAGGCCCGGCGGGCAGGAAGAGCCTCGTCTATCTTTATCGGCATAAAAAAGCCTCCTTCTTCTAAAGCCCCAACCGGACACGCCGGCGGGGCTTGTCGGAAGGGGCGAGGTATCAGTTTGTCATCATCATGCTGCAGGTATTGGCCTTGGTGTTCCGTATAAGATCGCCGAGGCTTCGTTCTTTAAGGAAATTTTTGACAAGATCATCAAGCTCCATCCAAAGAGGAAGAGTCGGGCATCGGGAGGCTCTTTCGCAGTGTTCATCCTCTCTGAGGCAGTTGATCGGCGCAAGGTCCCCTTCGAGAAGCTCGAAAAGACGGTCAAGACGCACTTTGTCGGGGTCAACGGCGATCTTGTATCCACCTGTGACACCACGTGCGGAATCGAGGATTCCGGATGGCTTAAGGAGCCTGACAATCTGTTCAAGGTATTTTTGGCTTACCTTTTCGGCTTCGCTGATTTCGCCGAGCTGAACATAACGATCTCCCCCCTCGCTTCCGAGGTAGATGAGGAATCTGAGACCGTAGCGTGTTCTGGTCGAAAATTTCATACCTACATAGTATGGTATTGTGAAAAAAAAGGCAAGGGGAACAGGTTGTTTTATTGGTTCCTAGTGTTCCGAAAATTGGTGGTATATGAAGCGCAATTCCTGTATCCATTGGCAATTGCTAAGGAGGAATACAAAAAAAGCTCGGCAGGGGGGAAACGTAAGGATTTTACCAGCAAAAAGGGCGAGGTATCACCAGGATTCGGAACACTATACAAAGAAACGGCCGCCGGATGACCGGGGCCGTTTGTACAATCACGTTTACTTAGGAAACTACAACAAAAACTTGATCAAGAAAAGAATACCGACAATATAGGTAACAACAGAAACATCCTTTGCCTTACCGGTAAGGACCTTCAGGACGATGTAGCCGAGCATTCCGAACATGATACCTTCGGCAATGCTGTAGGTAAGGGGCATCATGATCATCGTCAAGAAGGCGGGGATTGCTTCGGTGTAATCATCGAAATCGATATTCTTGATCGGGCTCATCATAAAAAGACCGACAAGAACCAGGGCGGGAGCGGTAGCCGCACCGGGGATCATGAGAAAGAGGGGGCTAAGGAAAAGAGCGAGGAAGAAGAGTACCGCGGTTGAAACAGCGGTAAGTCCGGTTCTTCCGCCCTCTGCAACACCGGAAGCGCTTTCCACGTACGTGGTAACCGTAGAGGTTCCGAGAATAGCACCGAAGGCTGTTCCGAAAGCATCTGCAAAGAGGGCACCCTTAACCTTTGGGATATTCCCGTCCTTATCAATCAGGCCTGCCTTGGTCGATACACCGATGAGGGTTCCTACGGTATCGAACATATCGACAAAAAGGAAGGTAAAAAGAATGACCAACATGTCGAGGCTGAAAATCCTGCTGAAGTCGAATTTAAAGAAGATGGGTGCCAGGGAGGGGGGAGCCCAGCTGCCTGAAGGTGCGCTGGTAACCCCAAGGGGAAAACCGATAATGGTAGCCGCAACGATACCGATGAGGAGAGCCCCTTTTACACGGAAGGCGAGGAGGATACCCATGATCACCAGGCCGATAACGGCCACGAGGGCCTGGGGGCTGGTAAGTTTGCCGACCGTTACAAGGGTAGCTTGGTCGGCAACAACGATTCCGGCACCCTGCAGTCCTATGAATGCGATGAACAGGCCGATACCGACGGAGATAGCCCGCTTCACGTTCATGGGAATGCAGTTTACGATTGCTTCACGAACATTGAAGATGGTCAGGATGATGAAGATAATACCTTCGAGAAATACCGCTGTCAGGGCAAACTGCCAGGAGTAGCCCATTCCGAGGACGACGGTAAAAGCGAAGAATGCGTTGAGCCCCATCCCGGGAGCAAGGGCAAAGGGAAGGTTTGCCGCAAAGGCCATGATCAGAGTCGCAACTGCCGAACTAATTGCCGTTGCGGTGAAGATGGCTCCCTGATTCATTCCCGTAGCGCTTAGGATCTGGGGGTTGACGATGAGAATGTACGCCATGGTCAGAAAGGTGGTCAGACCGGCGATCATCTCTGTCTTGGCTGAAGTATTGTGTGCCTTCAGTTGAAAGAATTTTTCCATCTGTACAACTCCTATCGTACTTGTGGGTTTTAGTGACATCACGATTGTACAATAGGATATTCGATCTTACAAGGATAATGTTGCATCTTGTTGCATGCATGTTCTGATCAGCCTTCCCGGCTTTTCTGAACGGTAGTGCCCATCGGCGATTTTGGCCTTCCCGTTGATAAAAAGCCAGTGGATTCCTTCGGATTCCTTCTCTGGGAAAGCTGTGCTTGAACAGTCCTTGATATTCGAGTCGAAGACCACGATATCCGCCTTCTTATTCGGGGCAATGATGGCCCTGTCTTTGATTCCAAACAGGTCGGCCGCAGCCTTTGAGCTCTTTCTCACAGCCTCTTCCAAAGAGAGGTGGGAGGTTTCAAATACCTGCCAGCGGAAAAAACGGGGAAATGTGCCGTAGACCCTGGGATGAAGCCTTCCTCCCAGAAGGGTGTCGCTGGAAAGCATACCTGCGGGATGGAGGAGAATCTCTTCGACGCGATCTTCCTGGCTGTAGCGATCCATCATCCGTCCCGCGCCCTCTGTCGCTGCAAGGAGAAGGCCGAGAGCCGCAAGCGGCGAGCTTTGCTCTTCTTCGGCTATGCGGGCGATACTCTTCCCTGTATATCGTAAGGCTTTTTTCTTTGACACTCCGGGCAGGTCGGTTACCACGATGTTATCCCAGCCTATCAGAAGCGGGAGGTTATCCCATGGGACGCTGGGAGGCGCCGCTTGTGCTCCACCGTAAAGTGCTTCGAGCCTTTGTATTGTTTCGGCGTCACCTAATCGGCCAATTGCCCCCTCGACGCTGCTTCCTTCGAGGAGGAAGGGCGGCAAAAGAGAGAGAAGGCTGGTGCTGCCGAAATCATAGGGATAGCTGTCAAAGCTAAGCCCCTTTTGTTCGATGAACCTGAGAACCTGCGGAATCTGCCGCTGATTTCGTTCTCCTATGGCCTTGAGATGGCTGATATGGAGCCTGCATCCCGCCTCTTCGGCGATGTCGGTGATTTCTCTCAAGGCCTGAAAGAGCTCATCGCTTTCGCTTCTCATATGAACGGCAAGGAGTCTTCCATATTCGGCACTCTTTTTCGCCACGGCAAGCAGTTCGCTTCGTCCGGCAAAAAGAGCGGGAACATAGATGAGGCCGAGGCTTGTTCCTATAGCACCGGCATCGAATGCTTCTTCAAGCATGTCAAGCATCTTCGCCTCTTCCTTCGGCGAGAGGGGAGCACTTTTGTCGCCTGCTGCAGCGTAGCGGAGGGTCCCGTGGCCCACAAAGGGGAGAACATTACACTCAAGGCCCGCTTTTTCCACTGCGTCGTACCATTGGGCGGTAGTTTCCCAGCTCCATGAAATATCGGGATTTCCGATGACGAGTGTTTTTCGCCAGGAAGCCTGCCGTTCCTTCGGCATCGGCGCAATACCGAGACCGCAGACCCCGACGGTTTCGCTTGCGATACCCTGGGTGATTTTGGGGCGAAATCCCTGAGGAAGAAAGGGTGCTGCATCGGTATGGGTATGCGGATCAATGAAGGCGGGAGCAAGGTAGAGCCCCCTGCAGTCGATCCGTTTTATGCTTTCATCATTACTATGCAGCGTGTTTTCGACGGCGGTGATCGAATCGCCTTCGATCTTTACGTCGCCGACAAAGGGAGCCGTCCCCTTTCCATTGATGACGGTCGCACCCGAGAGTAGAAAAATATCATTCTTTGTTGCGTTTTGTTGTGTTATAATCACAGGAGTATCGTATACCCAATATATCCGCCTTACAAGACGGATGAACGAAAAAGGAGTAGTGTTATGGATAACTTGAAACAGCGGATAGATATTGCGGCCGGACGGAAGCAGGCCTCATTGGTTATACGAAACGGCGTCGTGGTCGATCTCTTTGGTCACGGCCTGGTCCATGGCAGTGTGGCCATTGAAGGGGGAACGATCATCGGCATCGGTGACTATAGGGGCCTTCATGAGATCGATGCCGCCGGCCGTTATATCCTTCCAGGTTTCATCGATAGTCATGTTCATATCGAATCGTCCCTTTCCACACCTGCCCAGTTTGCCTCTGCCGTTTTGCCCAGGGGCACCACTACCGTGATTGCCGATCCTCATGAGATCGCCAATGTCTGTGGACTTGACGGTATACGGTATATGCTGAAGGCAAGCAGGAATTTGCCGGTTGATATCTATTTTATGCTTCCATCCTGCGTTCCCGCTACCGGATTCGAGCATTCTGGTGCCGTCTTGGGTGCGGAGGAGTTGGAACGTCTTATCGATGAAGAGCGTGTGCTGGGCCTTGGAGAGCTTATGGATTATCCTTCTCTCATCGCCGGTTCCGAACCGGTGCTGAAAAAGGTGATGCTTGCCAAAAGCCGCCATAAATTTGTCGATGGTCACAGTCCCATGGTTTCGGGAAATGACCTTACCGCCTATGCGGTCGCAGGGGTTCGTACCGATCATGAATGCTCTACGGTCCAGGAGATGAACGATCGCTTGAGCCGCGGCATGTATGTTTTGCTGCGTGAGGGCTCTGCCGCCCGAAATATGGAAGCCCTCATTAAGGGGGTGACCCCTGAGAATAGCCGACGCTGTCTCTTTTGCACCGACGACCGCCAGCCGGAAGATATCCTGGCCACGGGCCACATCGACAATCATCTGCGGATAGCGGTCAGAAACGGAATCGATCCCATTACCGCAGTAACGATGGCAAGCCTCAACGCCGCCGAATGTTACCGGCTCGACGGAAAAGGAGCGGTGGCCCCCGGCTACGATGCGGACCTTGTTTTCGTTGAAGATCTGAAGGATTTTGCGGTATCCACGGTTTTGGTTGGCGGAAATGTGGTGGCAAAGGATGGACGCTCGCTTTTTGAGCTTCCGAAGGAGATTGATGCCTCTTCTGTTACCGACACGGTCCACGTCAAACCCTTTGGCGTCGATGCCTTTCGTCTGAAGCTCGACTCCTCGCGTGCCAGAGTCATTCAGGTCGCCGAAGCCTCCCTTATCACAGAAGCGGTGGAGCGGGAGGTCGAACGGGATGATGCCGGTTGTTTTCGCCCTCTTCCGGGAGGGAATATCGTAAAATTGGCGGTAATTGAACGCCATAACGCGACGGGCAATATCGGCCTTGCGCTTTTGGAAAACTACGGAATCAAGGGAGGCGCCGTGGCGTCGACCATAGCCCATGACAGCCATAATATCATCGTTGCAGGGGATAGAGACGAGGATATGTATACGGCGGTCCGTGAGTTGGTCAGTGTGGGGGGAGGAATCACCATTGTGGCAGGTGGAAACGTCATGGGGACCCTGGAATTACCCATTGCCGGATTGATGAGTGATCGAAGTGCAGCCGAAATCGACGCACAACTTAGCCGAATGCTCGATGTGGCCAGGAATACACTTGGTATCAATCCGGGGCTCGATCCATTTATGACCCTGAGCTTTCTTGCCTTACCGGTGATCCCAAAATTAAAACTGACCGATATGGGGCTTTTTGATGTCGAGCACTTCACCTTTACCGGTAATTCCGTGCCTTGACCCCATGTCTACTCCTGGATGATGACCGGTTTTCCTTCCACCGAACGGACATGGATAGGGACATCGTACAGGCGGGAGAGGTTCCTTCCCGTTAGTATCTGCTCGGTGGGCCCTGCTTCCAGAAGCAGTCCCTCCTTGAGAAGCACCAGGTGGGTGGCGATGGCCGCGGCCAAGGCGGGGTGGTGGGTGGTAAAGAGGATCGTCACTCCTGACTGCGAAAGGGATGCGAGAATGGTCGAAACCCGCCTCTGGTTTGCAAGATCAAGCTTACTGGTCGGTTCGTCGAGGAGCATGATCGAAGGCTCCTGGCTAAGGGCTCTGGCTATCATTAACAATTGATATTCGCCGCCGGAAAGACTCGTAACAGGCCGCTGTTTCAGCTTTGCGATTCCTGTCTTTTCAAGGGCATGCTCGGCAATCGCTCTGTCTTTGATACCGGGCATTTCCAGCTGTTCCAGATAGGGGGCTCTACCGAGCAGTGCGTATTCGATTACCGAATAACCGAAGGAAATTCGCTCGTCCTGCGGAACGAGACTTATCAATTGTCCCGCTTCTCTTCGGGAATAGGAGCCGATAGGCCTGCCTTGAAGCAGCATTGAACCACGGGAAGGCTGCTTCCAGCCGAGACAGAGATCGAGAAGGGTACTCTTTCCCGCACCGTTCGGACCGAGTATTGCGGTAATGCTTCCTTTCTCCACTCCCATGGAAAGGTCCGAGAGAACGGGCTTTGCTTCCGCGTGATAGCGAAAACCAATATCTCTTGCCTCAAGAATCATCATCTCACCGGCCTCGCTTTGTGCTTTTTTTCGTGAGGAGGATAATGAAAAAACAGGCACCTATGAAGCTGGTGAGCACGCCCAGGGGAATTTCCCCGGCAAGGAGGGTTCTCGCAAGGGTATCGCAGACGATGGTGAAGCAGGCACCGAGAATCATTGCACCGGGCAGCGACCATCTGGAATTGGCGGAGAAGAGTTTCCGCGCCATATGGGGGACGATCAGACCGACCCAGCTGATCATGCCGCTGATGGAGATGACCGCTGCCGTTGCCGCCGTTGCTGCGGCAAGGAGAATAAGCCGTTCGCGTACCGGTGCGATTCCAAAGGAAAAGGCGGTCCTGTCGTCCATCGAAAGAAGATTGAGGCGCCATCGATGGGCAAAAAGAAGAAGTGCTGCGAGAAGAACCACAGGAAGCACCGAAAGGACCTCTTTCCAGCCGACGCTCCAGAGCCCACCGAGAAGCCAGAAGGTGATCTCCGGTAGTTGGCTCATGGGGTCGGCGGTGTATTTGAGTATTCCCACTCCTGCGGAGAAAAGGGCCGAAACCGTTATACCCGCCAGGACAAGACGAAGGGTCCAGCCTCCGAAGCGGAAATGACGTGCGAGAAGATAGCTCGCCCCGAGGCCGACAAAGGCAAAGCATGCCGCCGATATCTGTATCAGCCAGGCTGCCGTTCCTCCAAGTACGATGGCCGCGGCAGCCCCGAAAGCGGCGCCCTGGCTCACACCGAGAAATCCCGGTTCCACCAGGGGATTTGAGAAGAGCATCTGAAAAACCGTGCCCCCGGCTCCCAGGGCGAGCCCAAGCAAAAGGGAAGCAATAAGCCGCGGCAGCCGTAAGGAGAGAAGCAGGTTACGAGCAAGCCGGTCATGAATAAATGTCGAAGGAGCGGTAAAACCGGCGGACGGGTACCTGCCTGCCAAAAGGGACAATAAACACACTACCCCTAAAGCGCACAGTAGCTTTACCATGGTCCGTCTGCGCTTTTCCTCTTCGGTATCTGAGTGGAGGTCTCGGCTATTCAGCAATCTCTCCTTCGAGCCTGGGAAGGACAACTTCCTCGATCACCGATTGGTCCAGATGATACAGTTCATTATAAAAGCGGATCACCTCATCGCTTATCTTCATGTCCGAAAATTCTTCGGGGTAGAGCGTTTTTGCCATCCAGCCGATACAAAGTATCCAACGGGTATCAGGCTGGGCCCAGCTGTGAAAATCGGAAGGGACGGCCTGCACCCTGCCGGCCTTTGCCGCCCGCAGTTGCTGCCACGTCGTATCTGCAAGTATTCCGGGAAGGAAATCGCCGCTGTCGCTATTGAAGCTGGTAATGAAAATGTAGTCAGGATCCCAGGCCGCTATCTGTTCAAAATTGACTGTTTTCCATCCCCCGCCTTTGTTGCTTTCCTTCCAGACTGCCTTAGCCCCGGCCTTTTCCACCTGAGCAGTCTGTATCCAGCTTGCCGGTGAGATGTTAAAGGCACGCTCTCCTCCCTTGTTGGAGTAATAGAGCAGGAGTACCGATGGTTTATTCTGTTCAGGGATCTTCCCGACTTTTTTGTTTATTCTGTCGAGAAAATCGGCATAATAGGCGTTGATCGCTTCTGCCCGTTTTGTGTCTCCAAAGATACGCCCGACAATCATGATGTCATCGATATACTGGCTTGGCGTTTCAAGAGATAGCGCTATGGTCGGGACCCCTAACTTTGCCACCGGTGCACCAAGCTTTTCATATACAAAATCTTTTACGATAAAGAGATCCGGTTTGAGGGCGACAACCTGTTCCGGCCCAACCTCATGGCCAATTCTGGTTATCTCCCCGATGTTGGGATCAAGATAAGGGAAAAAATCGCCCAGCCCTTGATTTGTTTTTCCCAGCCCGATGACCTTTCCCCTTGCCTCGGGAAAGAGAAAGAGGGTATCGGCGGTTATAAGAGTCGATTTTCCTGCGACGACGATCCGTTCCGGAGAGGCGGGGAGTACAACGTGGTTTCCGATTGAGTCGGTGACGGTGATACCCTGCTGGGCTTCCTGTGAACCGGAGGCCCAGAGCGAAAAGATTGCCGAAAAGAAAAAAAGAAGGGAACATAATATTTTTTGTTGCGCACTCATGATATATCTCCTCTTCCTTGGCTATACCGTAACGGTATCCCCTTCAAGAAGGGCAGTGGCGATATCGTACATGTTCGAGACCATACCGACGGCGAGTTTATCCTTCAATCCGTAATAGTCTAGACAGGTCCCACAGGCGAGAATCTCAATGCCTGCCGCTTCCAGTTTTTTCAGGTCGCCAAGCTCCTTTGCCGATTCTATGGTCAACTTGACACCGCTGTTCATAAAGACAAGCCGTTTGGGCATCTGATCGAGTTCTGTAAGAGCAAAAAGAAAGGCGCTCATGAGCAATCGCCCGAGTTCACGGTCTCCTTCTCCTACGGTATCTTTGGAAATAAAAACGGTTTTTCCCGCCGTCCCTCCGGATTGAGTCACCGGACAGCTTGCGATGGCTTGGTCGAAGGCCGCCGCCTCGCTTTCCTGGGAAACCTCGGCGCCTCCTGCTATGGAGATGGTAAAGGCACCCTCCTGTCCCTCTGTGCCGATCACCTTATAGCCGGCATGTTCGGCGTAACGCGTAACATTGGTAACCGCTGCGCTATTATCGACAATCACTTCGAGTGTATCGAAATTTCCCTCACCAAGGGCCTTCTTGGTGCGAATAACAGGCTGGGGGCAGGGGAGCCCTCTGGCGTCTACTACATGCTTTTTCTCTTCAGACATCTTTCCTCCACTATGCTATGGTGATTTTTTCGGAAGGACCTTCGACGCTGCCTATGAGGGCCGCGGATAGTCCTTTTTCATTCATTGCTTCGACACATCTTTCAGCATCCCGTGGGGAAACGGCTGCCAGAAGTCCTCCCGAGGTTTGCGGATCAAAAAGAAGGTCGAGGAGAACCGGATCAATCGTTTCCGCATTGGCGATGAAAGGCAATCTGAACTCCTTGTTCCGGTAGGTCCCCTCGGGGACAAGGCCCATGGATGCATATTCCATGACATCGGGAAGGAGCTTAAGGCTGCCGCTCTTGATCGTAAACCCCCAGGCGGAACCTGAGACCATCTCTGCTGCATGTCCAAGGAGACCGAAACCCGTCACATCGGTACATGCAGATAGATCGGCGGTTTTCAGAATTTCCATTGCGGAAAGATTGAGGGTCGCCATCTGCCGGGAGGCGGCCTCTATTGCCTCCTCGCTGGCCAACTCCGCTCTGAGCGCCGTGTTGATCAGCCCCGTTCCGAGGGCCTTTGAAAATATGAGGGCATCCCCCTTTCTGAGGGTGTTGTTTCTCCATACCTTCTGAGGATCCACCCTGCCGGTAATGGAAAAGCCCAGCTTCAGCTCCGGGTCGTCGACACTGTGCCCTCCGACCAGGGAGCAGGATGCCTCGGAGAGCGCGGAGATTCCTCCCTCCATCATACTGCGCAGATGTTCGAGGGGAATCTTATCCTTAGGGTAGCAGAGGATGGTGAGCGCCGTGAGTGGTGTTCCTCCCATGGCAAAAACATCGGAGAGGGCGTTGGCTGCTGCTATCCTCCCGAAGGTGAAGGGATCATCGACGATAGGAGGGAAAAAGTCGACAGTTTGGACCAATGCCATATGCTCGTCGATTTTATAGACCCCCGCATCTTCCGCAGCGGAAAAATCACTCAGAACCGCCGGATTTTCGGCTTGCGAAAGGCCGCATAATGCCTTATCAAGCAGCCCCGGCCCTAATTTTGCCCCGCAACCCGAGAAACGGGTGAAACCGGTTAATTTTATTGCTTCATCTTTCATACTATTTTTTTCCTCCGTGCCAAAAGCATCAAGATTGCCTCAAGGACCCCGCCGGCTACGGCACGGGCCTTGTCACTTACGGTGGTGAAGTCAGCTTTTTCTCCCCGGGGATCAACATCCCCGATTTTAAAGTCTTTGGTAACCTCGCTTCCTCCCTTGATTAGGCCCCTGACCATGCCATCGATGGGAGCCGTAACGATATCCTTCTGCCCATCTTTCCCTCTGATGGCCATGACAGGATCTCCGCTACGTACAATATCGCCAAGGGCGCAAAGTTCTTCAATGATACCGGCTACCGGGGCTCTGATGACACGCTTTGCAGAAACCCCCGAGATGTTTCCCGGAACATTGGTATTGGCCTGTGCCGAGCCGTGGAGGATGACTTTTCCGAGGTGATGTCCCCGATTGGTCTCTATTACCGCATCAACGTCGTCACCTGCGGAAAAGCCGGGCCCCAGACCGATGACCGCAGGAGCCATCTTCTTATGTGTTCCGAGATTCTTTTTTGCAAGAATGGCGTCGACAACGGCAGCCGGACGGAGCGCCTGAATAAGTGATCCTTCCGGGTCGGCAATGATGGGGATCTTACCTTCGGTAAGCACCGCCTCAATTTCTTCAAAGCTTTCGACACGACAGGCGATGATTCCTTCCACCACCATGGTTCCGTCGAACATCGCTTGAGCGAAGGCGACGCTACGTCGTATCACCGTCGGATGCTTAATCTCGAGTACGACGACCTCGAAGCCCGATCTGAAAAGCCGACAAATGGTGCCGGTGGCGATATCGCCTCCTCCCCTGACCACCACACGCCTTGGGTGGTCTCCCGAAAGAGGCACTCCCGTATGCCCGCTTCGAACGGCAAGCAGTTCCGCCGCTATCGATATTGCAATCTCCTGTGGTGTTTCCGCTCCGATATCCAAACCGATGGGGGCCCTTACCCCGGCAAGTTGTGCCTGAGGCACGCCTTCGTCGGCCAATTTATCCATGAGCAGACGAACCTTTCGACGGCTGCCGAGCATACCAAGATAGATAAACGATTTACCAACAAAATAACGGAGAGCCCGCTCATCGCTGCTGTTGGTCGCAATGATAATAAAAGAGGAGGGATCAGAGGGTAGTGAAGCCATTGCCTCTTCGAGATCGTTTCCGAGATACAGCTTTGCTGCCATGGGAAATCGCTCAGCGGAACAGAATTCGGCTCGCTCCTCCACCACCTCGACACGAAAGCCAAGTTTCGCCGCTACCTTTGCAATCTCAAGACTTACGTGTCCCCCTCCTACAAGAACGAGCCTGGAACCCGGATTGACACATTCTATAAAAACCTTTAAGGACCCGCCACATTCCATGCTTATGCTTTCGACCTTGTCACCCCGGTCGAGGTCATATTCAAGAAGCTTGGATCGATCGAAGCGGATACATTGCAAAGCCTCCTCAATCACTATCCCCTCTACAGGGCCTCCTCCAATTGTTCCGAAACTCCTGCCATTGCTTAGGACAATCATTTTCGCTTTGCTTCGGGGGGTAGAGCCTGATGATGATACGATAGTGGCAACGGCAAAGGGAGTGTGCTCTGCCGACAGCTGTGCGGCTTTTTCAAAAAGGTTCATGGGACAGCTCCTGAACAGCATTGTTTTCACGCATTAGCGTTGTAGCATACCATTGTTTTGATTATGATCCAATGGTATTCCATCATTTTTTTAAACGGCCATTATCTGTGCCTTTACGTCCTTCGCCATCATTGACCCGAAGAGCATCTCGATCCCTTTTTCTCCCCCTTCGGAGTGCAGGAAAAGCCTTTCAAGGCTCTCTTTAAGATTGGCAGCACGATCTTTATTCAGCATATCCAGCTTGTTAAAAAGGAGAAAGCGCCGTGCATTGGAAGGGGCCGATTTAAAAGCGCCTTCGGGATGGGTGGCAAGACGATAGTAGTGTTCCGCCGTAACCGGGCATTCCGGGCGGCAGCCCGTAAGAGATGCGAAACGTTCCGGACGGTGAACATGGTTTTCATCCATGGGGGCCTCATAACTGTCGAGCCCAATTACGGCAATGAGGTGGGTGGTGCACTTCGGTATCTGAGGCTCCTGGGATCCCGGAGCCTTAAGCGGACGCCGCTTTGCCCCATCAGCCTCTACAATGATCAGATCGTAATCCCGGCGAAGTTCACAGATACGGTCCCTTTCATAGCCCTTGACCTTCTTGATTTCCGGAAGTTCCGCCTCGGCTGCAAAGGTTATGGATCCATCCCCGGAAGAGGGTGGGACAACCGTTTCCCCTATGAAACAGCGATGAAAACGAGCGGTAGGGTCTATACGCGGATCGAACATCTTGGTTGTGGTAGTGATCAGCACATTCTTTCCCCGACGTGCTGCAGATTCGGCAAGGTGATAGAGGGTCGTACTCTTTCCTCCTCCTCCGGTGAGGGCGATGATCGGAGGATGGAGAGGGGAAGCTTGTTCTGTCTTGTCGAACAACATGGTAAAGAGCTCCATAGCGAGATGATCATAACAGATTTTATGCTGCTGTGCTAATCATCCGCTTAGCTATTGACCTGGCATATCTCTATGCCTACATTTTAAGGGTGAGTAACGATGAAATCTTGCCGCATGTCCTCGTTGTTGATGACGAGGCCATAAATCGCCTCCTTCTTATTACGGCCCTGAGAAAGCGGGGCTATCTCCCGGAAGAGGCGGCCAACGGTAAAGATGCTTTAGAAAAGATAAAGCAAAAGTCTCCTGATCTTATTCTGCTTGACGTGATGATGCCCGATTTAACCGGGTTTGATGTCTGCCGCAGCCTTAAAGAGCATAAAGAGACTGCGGATATCCCTGTAATTCTTGTCACAGCCCTTCATAGTCGTGAGGATATCGAAGAGGGAATAAAAGTAGGGGCCGATGAATTCATCTCCAAACCGGTCAATATCAATGAACTAATGGTTCGTGTCAGGACCTTGCTGAAGATACGTGAACTCAATGCCCACGTTGCCTCCAGCGGACTTTTGTCTTCCTTCGACGGGATAGCCGCTTCGGGTCTCTCAGCCCCGACGGAATTGAGTTGTGCCGAGGCTGATCACCTTATTGCAAGTATTATTGAGGCCCATCTTGCTGTCGGACCGGAGGATTATCACAGGCCGCATGCTGTTTTTGTCTCCCTTAGTGCCGGGAGCTATGAATGCGGAGGAAAGCTGTTTTTTAGAACGGAAGAGGATATCGAGGAAGAAAATATCGATGCCGAACTTAATATTGAGCAGTTGCAGTCCCTCGGGGTGTGGCAAGAGGGAATGTTGATGTCGAACTGGCAGGGGGCCGCTTCCTCGCCGGAGGCGTATACAAGGTTTTTTCCTGAAAAACTTATAGAAAAGCTTGGGACGATACGGAACTTTATCCTCTATATTAATGATTCCCAGCGCATTCTCTTTCTGAACTTTCATCGTAGTCTTAAACTGTTTGATCTTACCTGGTACCGTCACCTCGGGTTTTATATTTATCTCTTGCTGCTCGTCTTTGAAAAGATGGGCAAAAAAGAAGACGAATATCTCAATCTTGTACGTGAGCTGGGAAAGATAACTGAGGTAAAAGAAGGATCGGAGGGGAAGCATAGACGTATACAACGGGTCTGCGCTTTACTCTGTAATAAGCTCGATTGCTCTCCCGGTTATACAACGACACTTCTTGATGCCGTGCAACTCTACGATGTCAGTAAGCTGATGATAGATCAATCCATACTCAGTAAAGACGGCCCTCTCTCTGGTACCGAATGGACGCTTGTTCGTAAGGCCCCTGTTTTGGCTTCCTGGGTATTTCACGAATTACCTCGTCTTTCCACGGCGAGAGAGATCGCCGCAAATTTGTACGAGCGATACGACGGGACGGGATATCCTCTCGGCCGAAAGGGCCGGGAAATTCCTTTTGCGGCTCGATTGGTACGGGTGGTCGATATTTATGAAAGTTTACGTTCGCGACGCAGTTTTCGTAGTCCGTTTTCCCACGACGAAGCCATCGCACTATTGAGCGAGGGCGATGATCGCCTCTCTCCCGATCATTTTGATCCGGAAATTCTCAGGCTCTTTCTCTCGCTGGAAGAAGATGTTCAGACCATCTACGGCGATATCCCGAAAGCGACCTGAACAGCAGTGATTGGTTGTTGCCACGCTGGGCTTTTACGGTCTACCATGTGTGTATGAGTGTCAGAGAAAAAGCCCTGATGGTGAAAGATGCCCAGATTTTGCTTGGGGCGGCAAAGGGATCTGAGAAAAATGATGCGCTTGTCGGCATGAAACAGGCCCTACGAAAAGGAGCAAAAGCAATTTTCGAGGCGAACAAGGCCGACCTTGATGCTGCCGAACGCGAGAAGCTTTCGGCTCCTCTTTTGAAACGACTCAAATTCGACGAAACGAAACTCGACCAGGTAATCGCCGGAATCGATGCCTTAATCGAACTTCCGGACCCTGCCGGAAACATCCTTGAAGCGAGGAAACTGGACGAGGGGCTCAACCTCTATCGGGTAAGTTGTCCCATCGGGGTCATCGGCATGATTTTCGAGTCAAGGCCGGACGCCCTGGTGCAGATTGCATCTCTCGCACTCAAAAGTGGAAACGGATTGCTTCTCAAGGGAGGAAGTGAGGCCCTGCGGACAAATAGAGCTCTCGCTTCTCTTATTGCCGAAGGGAGTGTTGCCTCCGGTGCCCCCGAGGGGTGGATGGCCTTTTTGGAAAGTAGAGAGGAGGTGGGAGAGCTCCTTGAACTCGACGATCTGGTTGATCTCCTTATTCCCCGGGGATCGAACGACTTTGTACGCCATATCATGAAGAACTCCTCCATTCCAGTTCTCGGACATGCCGATGGCATCTGCCATCTCTATCTTGCCGGGGATGCCGATGAAGAGATGTCTGTTTCTATTGCCGTTGATTCGAAGACCCAGTATATGGCCGTCTGCAACGCCCTTGAGACCCTTCTCGTTGACGAGACTGCTGCTTCCCGGCTGTTGCCTCCCTTGCAAAAGGCCTTTCAGGCTGCAGGAGTGGAGCTTCGGGGATGTGATACGACCAGAAGCTTTATCGATGTGGCTGCCGCTACCGAAGAGGATTGGCGTACAGAGTATCTGGGGCCGATCCTTTCCATACGGGTTGTGAAGGATATCCATGAGGCTGTCGCTCATATCAACCGCTACGGTTCCGGCCATACCGATGCCATCGTGACGAATGATCCTGCCAAGGCGTCGTTCTTTATGGTCAGGGTCGATTCCGCCGATCTTTTCTGGAATTGTTCCACACGATTTTCCGACGGATATCGCTATGGTCTCGGTGCCGAAGTGGGGATCAGCACGAATAAGATCCACGCCAGGGGGCCTGTGGGGCTTGATGGCCTTATGATTTACAAGTGGCGTATGATCGGTTCCGGACAGATTGTCGACGATTACGCCTCCGGACGCCGTTCGTTTCTCCATCAAGATATCTCCGCCGATCCCTCCGATGCGCTGTTATAGGGGTCGGTTATGAGGGATGCCCTTCGAAAAGCAAATCGGATTGTGGTCAAGATCGGTACAAACCTTTTGGCCCGGGACGGAGGGCTTGATGTGGAGGCCATGGCGCGATTTTGTGATCAGATTGCTTCCTTGCTGGAGGTCGGGAAACAGGTTCTTCTTGTCAGTTCGGGGGCCATCGGTATGGGGGCTATGGAACTGGGTATAGAGAGCAAAGTGACCGAGGTCCGGATGCGTCAGGCCTGTGCCGCCATCGGGCAGCCCCTTCTCATGCACCAGTATCGGGAGTGTTTTGCAAATCACGGGATTACCATCGCTCAGGTACTTATTACACGTTATGTGCTGAACAATCGCAGGACCTACCTTAACCTTCAGGCTTCGGTGGAAACCCTGCTTTCCCTCAATGTTGTTCCCATTTTCAATGAGAACGACAGCATTGCCGTTGATGAGATCAACCTTGCCTTTGGTGACAACGACCGTCTCAGCGCCATGGTGGCCAGCAAGATCGATGCCGACCTGCTTATCATCCTTACGGATATTGACGGTCTCTACGATGGAGACCCCAAAAGCGACCCTCATGTACGTCGCATCGCCGTTGTTCCCAAGATCACCGATGAGGTGTTCAGCTGGGCAGGGAGCCCCGGAAGTACCTTTTCCACCGGCGGTATGAAGACGAAACTCCTTGCCGCAGAGATTGCCGCCTCGGCTGGTTGCTCCATTGTCTTGGCCCATGGCAATGAGAAGAATGTACTTCCGAGAATTTGTGAAGGGGAGGATATCGGTACCCTTTTTCTTGCTGGCAAACGCCTTTCGGCACGTAACCGCTGGATTCTCAACAGCGCCCCGCGTGGTACCATCTGGATAGACGAGGGGGCGGTCAGCGCGCTCAGGCGCCACAAAAGTCTTTTACCTCCGGGGATCGTAGGAGTCGAGGGCTTCTTTGATTCGGGCGAGGTGGTTGCCATCAACGATATTGCCAAGGCGGTGACAGCCTTCGATAGCGAGGAGCTTCGGAAATTGATGGGACATCACACCGCCGACATCACCTCCATCATCGGTAGTAAACGGCGGGACGAGGTTTCGCTGCCTGAGGATATTGTCTTTCTTGATTAATGCTACAATCCCCTTTCGGGAGTGTCGATAAACGAGTTATGGATATCTTTGTTGTTCTGAATGCAATTCACATCGACGGTCATGCCTTCGATCCTCTTTTCTCCGACGGTGATACCGCTTTATCGAGGACGGTTCGAAAAGCCTTGTCTCTTGCCCCCGGCGGCCGGTGCTTCCTTTTCCTTCCCGTATGCTATGTAGATGTCGCCTCCAGGCATCTGCGGAAAAAGGGACTTAATGCCGTAGTCTTCGTACAGCGGCAGCAGTGGGATACCGATGCCTTTCTCCAGGCCCTGGATGAGGCTGCATCGTCGCTTCCGTCTCCGGCAGAGGGGGCTTTGCAGCTTTTTTACCACCTCTATGCCGATGCTCCCCTCTTTGATGAAAGCCTTGCCCTGCGTATGCTGCATAATCACGAACATTATTATGCAACCTACAGTTTTGCCGACGGTTATCCCCGGTTCTTTGCTCCCGAGATCGTATCGGTTTCGGCGATAGGACAGATACGGGAGCTCTATCGCTCCTCACACTCTTCCGGCAAGGATGTACCGCTATCCGATTCCATCCTTTTCGATCTTATCCAAAAGGATATCAACGCCTTCGATATCGAGACGGAGATAGCCCCCGACGACCTGCGCCTTCTTCGGGTCGATCTTGTGGCCCGGGGAAAAGAGCGGACCCTGCTTCTCAAGCATATTATCGACGCCGGCGGAGAGGTGGATCCCATTCCGGAGATTTTGGTCCGACAGCCTGCATTGCTGCGGACCGTACCCGCCTTTATCTATATCCAGATCCATTCCGCTTGCCCTCAGCGTTGCAGTTGGTGCCCCTATCCGAAGGCGCCGTCGAAGGCGATCGATCGCAACGAATCGATGAGCCCCGAGGCCCTTGCATCCATCCTCGATCAGGTTGTCGAGCTTAGTGAAGAGGCGGTGATCGGCCTTTCCCTTTGGGGGGAGCCTGCGCTCCATCCCGACATCCAGACAATGGTTGGAAAGGTAATCTCCCGGCCCGGATTATCCGCCATGATCGAAACCTCAGGAGTCGGATGGAACTTGTCCGTGTTGGACGCCATTGCTGCTCTTGAGACAGCAACGGAGCGCATCGAATGGATCGTTTCCCTGGATGCCTTTGAGGTTGACAGCTATCGTCGCTTTCGAGGAGAGGGCATGGAAGAAGCCTTGGCAACGGTGAGGGCTCTCGCCGAGCGCTTTCCCGGTCATGTGAGGGTCCAGGCGGTCAGAACGAAAGAGAATGAGGCCGAGCTTGAGCAATTTTACCGCTTTTGGAAAAAGCAGAACGTGGAGGTGATCATTCAGAAATACGACAATTTTGCCGGAGCGCTTGAAGAGAGGAAGGTTACCGATCTTTCCCCTGTGGTCCGCTTCCCCTGTTGGCATCTGAAACGTGACCTTCATATCTTTCTTGACGGTTCGGTGCCGCTCTGCAAGGAGATCATTCCCGGAAGCGAGTCTATAGACCAGGGGACACTGCTCGGCAACGTTTTCGAAGAGCCACTGAAGGACATTTGGAAGCGTGGGGAGGAGCGGTATCTTGCTCATATCCGACAGGAATGGGGATATCCCTGCGAGGGTTGTGATGAGTACTACACATTTAATTTCTGACGATTCACATCTTCCCTATACCATCGTCGGGAAGAAACGCGAAGACCGAAAGCTCACCATTCCGCCCCTTTTATCTTTGGTTGTTCTCAATAGGGGAGGGCGTCCCTATCGGAACGATTATTTTCGGGAACTTGAGCGTATAGGGAATTTCGAGATTATCTCTGTGGAGGGACAGGAACGTTCCTTCGATGTTGAGGCCCTTTCGGCTAGATATCCCCAGGTCTGTTTTCTCTTGCTGCATCAAAGGGTTTCGGCTGGGGAGGCGGTCAATCTCGGTATGAAGGAGGCCCAGGGCCGACTTGTCCTCGTGCTTTGGAATGATATGCTGCCCGGTCCCCTTTCCGAGGGGCTCCTTTCGCGAATATTGTCCCAGGAACGGCTTTGTACGGTTCCTCATCTCCAATCGCCAAAGCTCGAAACGGTTCCTTCCATCGCGGCGCCTGCCTTTTATCGCAACAGGCTCAAGACGCTCCCCATGGTGCCGAGCGCCGATGCTGTTCCCTCTCTCTTCCCCTTCGATTATTGTGGCCTCTACGAACGGGAGCGCTTCCTCCTGCTTGGCGGGTACGATGGCCTGATCTCAAATCCCCATTGGCAGAAAATGGATTTTGGGTTTCGGACCCACATGTGGGGAGAAAAACTGCTTTGTTCCACCTCCTTCCGCGTTCGCTATCTTGGCGACCATGAAGCGGAGGATACCACTCCGGATGCGAGCTATGGTCGTTTTTATCTGAAGAATCTTGCCGTTCGCTTCGATGGGGATGCCGGTGTCTTGCCGGCAGGACGCTTTCTACCCTATGCAGGAAAGCAAGGAGGGTCGATTTTTTCCAGGATCAGGGAGTTTCGTGATGCTTCCCATTGGGTCCGCGAAAACCGGTTTCGTTTCTGCCGGGATGCCCGCAGTGTGACGGACCTGTGGGAGACTGTCGAATGAGTAGTACCACAAAGGATGCGGTTCTTCTGCAAGTGCGTCTGGATTCCACGAGGCTCCCGGGAAAGGCACTCCTTGCCTTGGGCGATTTAACCGTTGTTGAGCATGCCATGCGCTCTCTTTTGTTGGTCCCCGCTTCCAATCGGCTTCTTGTTACTGATGCCGATAGTGCTTCCCGGCTTCGACCTCTTGCAGGAAAGTGGAATTTTGAACTTTTTACAGGACCCAAAGAGGATGTTCTCAAGCGTTTTGCCCTGGCCATTGAAGGCAGGAATTTTAATCGTATCCTACGGGCAACCGGGGACAATCCCCTGGTCAGTGCTTCCCTCGCATCACAACTTCTCGAACTCCAGCAGATCCACGGCTGGGACTATTGCGGCTTTCTTGGCCCACCTCTTGGCACCGGTGTTGAGGTGATGAGGGCAGAGGCCTTGCGTTTGGCAGATAAGGAGAGCACCGATCCCTACGAACGGGAGCATGTCGCCCCCTATCTGTATCATCGACCCGAACGGTTTCGTATTGCCAGACCCCAGGCCCCTGTAGCCCTTTCCCTGCCGGATATGCGAGTGACCCTCGATACCCCGGAAGATTATCGTTATCTCTCCCGTATTTTTCGGGAGTGTTATACCGGAAAGCCCATACCGGTACAACGGCTCATTTCATGGTACCGTGCATCTGAGGAAGAAGGGAGCCGCGGGCGTGGGTGATAATCGACGAGAAAGCCCTCCGGTGGTATGTGTTCCCCGTTTTTCCAAGGGAAGCGGTACCGGCCATATTGTCCGTTCCCTTCGTCTGGCACGGCGTGCTCACGACGAGGGGCGTAAGATGCTGATTGCCGTCGATGAGGGTCAGCTTGTCAATGCGCGGAAGCTTGCCCTTCTCCATGGGGTGGACCCATGCCTGCTCTTTTCCTTAGAGGCTCTTCCCCATCACCCGGTGATCTGTGGGGAGAAAGCTCCCGCTCCTCTTATCGTCGCCGATCTTCGAGCCTCCTCAGCTGAGGAAGTGGCGTTTCTGGATTCCCTCGGTTATCTTGTGGGAATCGATGAGGGAGGCGATTTTCGTCAGCAGTTTCCTTTTCTCATCGATCTTTTGCCGAAGCGTAAACAGGGAGGGAAGGCCAATATCGGTATCCTTCCCTCCATCGGTGAAGTCGAAACAAAGAGAAGTTCTGATCTCCCGTCCGTTTTGATTTCCTTCGGGGGGGAGGACCCTGAGAATTTGACCCCTCTTATTGTCCGACTCTTGATCGATGGTGCCTATCTCCAGGCTTCTCAGATTCAGGTGATTCGCAGAAGCATAGGTGAGCCCTTTGCCTTACCGGCTGGAGTAAAGCAAATCGACCCGGTTTCGGATCCGCTTCCCCTGTTCCGTTCATCCGACCTGCTTATAAGCTCTTTTGGCCTGACTGCCTGGGAAGCGGTCTCCTGCGGTATTGCCGTTCTTTTGCTCAACCCCTCACGGTATCATCAGCTCCTTTCCACGCGGAGCGGTTTCTCTTCTCTCGGCTGGGTGTCGGGTAGGAAGGGGCGGAGCCGCCTTAAAACCCGGCTGCGGCACCTGTTTCCTGAACGGCAGCTTACCTGGTCGGGGATCAGTCGGCTTCATATCCCACATCCGGGGGATGAGTGGAGTTGCAATCGCGATGTTGAGTCGTTGATCCTCTCGATGAGGCCCGAAGGAGGCGTCATCTGCCCCCTGTGCGGCCGTCGCCTTAACAGTGTGGAGAGTCCTGTGGTACATCGGAGTGAGGAACGGTCGGTACGGCGTTGTTCCTCCTGTGGAGCCATGGTCCTTTTCGATCCCTTTCCTCCTGAGAATCGATACGGTGAAGACTATTTCTTTTCCGAGTACCGGAGCCAATACGGGCGGGATTATCTGGAGGATTTCGACCACATCAAGACCCTTTCTGTGCAGCGCTTGGAGCATATCACCGCCGTTATCGGGAAAACTTCCGGCCCTCGGCTTCTTGATATCGGTTGTGCTTACGGCCCCTTTCTTGCCGCGGCCCGGGATGCAGGGTTTTTCTGTGAAGGCATCGAGATCACCCCCGGTGCCGTATCATATGTAAAAGAGCGGCTCGGTATTCCGGTTTATGCAGGATCTGTCGATGATATACTTTTTGACGGTCCCCTTGAAGCAATGGCCGCACACTACGATGTCATTACCCTTTGGTATGTAGTCGAACACCTGCCGAACCTTTTTCAGGTCATCGAGGGGATACAACGTCTGCTCCGTCCCGGTGGTGTATTCGCGTTCTCGACGCCTTCGTTCCGCGGCATGAGTGCCAGACGTAAGCCTGATGCATTTTTTGCTGCGAGTCCTTCGGATCATCTTTCGATCATGGCTCCGGGGCAGGTTTCCAGCTGGCTTTCCCGCCATGGTTTTCGTGTCGACAGACTTGTTTCCACCGGTATTCACAGCGAGCGTTTCCCTTTTCCGTTTAGCGCTTTTCCTGAAAGCCTTCTCCATTCCCTTGCAGCTCGTTTGCGTCTGGGAGATACCTTTGAACTCTATGCAACAAAACAGGAGCGCCGTCATGATAGGCCAAAATAATGAAACTGCTGCGGCAAAAAAACGTATCTTGATTCTTGGAGCCGGAATTATGCAGCTTCCGGCGATTCGAATTGCAAAGGCGAAGGGGTGGTATGTGGCCGTGGCCGATGGATCCGACGAGGCTCCCGGCATTTCCCTCGCCGATCGGTTTTTTCATGTGGATTTGAAGGCGTGGGAAGCGATGACCGATGCTGCCGAGGTGATGCGGCAGGAAGGGGGTATCGATGGGGTGTTTACCGCCGGTACCGATTTTTCGCTCACCGTCGCGCGTGTGGCGGAAAAGCTCACGCTTCCCGGTATATCCGTCGAAGCAGCCATGGCTGCAAGCGATAAGGCGCTTATGCGAAGAACTCTTTCCAATGCGAATGTCCGTGTTCCCCGATTCGTGCAATTGGCCGGTGGAGAAAAAAAACTTTCAAAAGAGCTATCGTATCCCCTTGTGGTAAAACCGGTCGACAACATGGGTGCCAGGGGGGTCAGAAGGGTTGATAATGATGAAGAGCTTTCCTCCGCCCTCGATGACGCCTTTCGTTTCAGTCGAAGTGGTTCGGTGATCGTTGAAGAGTTTCTCGATGGACCGGAATTCAGCATCGACGCCTTGGTGGAGAAGGGACAGGTGCGTTTTTGCGGTATTGCCGATCGTCACATCACCTTTGCTCCCTATTTTGTCGAGATGGGGCATACCATTCCCTCTTCGGCTTCTGCCGATATGATCGAAGAGGTAAAGCGGGAATTTCTTAAGGCAGTAGCGGCCATTGGGATCGATAATGGTGCTGCAAAAGGAGATGTGAAGTTTTGCCGGGGAAAGGCCTGGATTGGTGAGGTCGCCGCACGACTTTCCGGTGGCTTCATGTCGGGCTGGACCTATCCCCTCTCCAGCGGGGTCGAACCGACCGACGGTGCCCTGAATATTGCCGTCGGATTACCGGCAAATCTTCCCTCTCCCGTGCGCAATCATACCTGTGCCGAACGAGGCTTTATCTCGGTACCTGGTGTCGTCGCTTCCGTGGAATCTCTGGGTAAGGCAAGGGCCATCAAAAGCGTTAAGGAAATATTCGTTCTTATTAAGCCGGGGAGTGAGGTGAACTTTCCGGTGAACAACGTACAGAAATGCGGAAATGTTCTGGCATCTGCAGACCGTCGTGAACAGGCTGTTTCCGCTGCCCAGGATGGGGCGGGACGGGTCTTGGTACGACTTGTTCCCGGTGAAAAACGAACAGGGGCCTTTCTGTTTGGAAAAAAAGAAGCCTGGATTCCCGATGCGTATACCCTTTCCTGTGAGGAGAATCGTGCTGCACTTTCACGTCTTGAGCCGATCTACGGCGTTGACAAAAGGCTTTCCTCGCCTCTCTCCGACTCAATTACCCTTGTCTCTCTGCCGATACTCAGAAACGAGGTTGCAGTAGATTGGCATGGCCTCGGTTTGAGGGAAGGCTTTGATCGTCTTCTTGCTCTTACCGGAGTATCTGCCGTGAATCCCCAAAAGTGGAGGATGTCCGGACAAGAGAGACTCCTCCTCGGGTCGCTCTTCTGGAGGGCTTTTCTGCGGGGAGGCGTTCAGGGAGGGGTATGGATCATCGACACGGTCCGCTCTTGGAGAGAGCGGGATATCGACTATAGGCGGGAGTTACAAATTTGGGAAAACGCATAGCCGCAGCCGCACTGCTGTTCTTTCTGTGTGCTCTTATCCCCGCGGCTGGGCAACAGGCTTTGAAACCGGAAATAGAGAGCCTTGGTCTGGGTTTTAGATGGGACCCCTATCTTGAAATGGGGGTTTTAGAGCGGAGTGGCCATTCTTTACGCTTTACTCTCGACGGAAGCTACTATCTTTTGGATGGGAATGAGATCGGCAGCGGTTCCGTCACCCGAAACAAGGAAGGGTCCCTTGTCGCTGACCAGCCTTTTATCACCGCACTGAGAGAGCATTTTCCCGTTTCCGATGTCAGTGCCGTCTCCGTAACGACCATCATTATCGATGCAGGTCACGGCGGTAAAGATCCCGGTGCCGTCGGTCGCCATACGATAGATGGAAAGCCTTATGTAATCAAAGAAAAGGACATCGTCCTTGAGGTTGCCAAAGAACTCTATGCCATGCTTTCGAAGAACTATCCGGAAAAACGTATCATGCTGACTCGAAATGACGATGTCTATCCTACCCTTGAAGAACGGACCGAGATAGCCAATTCGGTGGAATTGGGGGAAAACGAGGCGATGGTCTTTATCTCGATTCATGCCAACGCTTCCCTCAACAGCAAGGCTTCCGGCTTTGAGGTATGGTATCTGCCTCCGGATTACCGGAGAGAACTGATCGATCCCGAAAGTATTGATCCGAATGCCAGGGAGGTCGCTCCCATTCTCAATACCATGCTTGAAGAGGAATATACCGTTGAAAGTATCCTTCTCGCCCGTAGTGTTTCGGCAGGGATGGAACAAATGATCGGCGATAAAAGCGAAAACCGCGGGCTGAAAGAGGAATCGTGGTTTGTTGTACGTAATGCGAAGATGCCTTCGGTGCTTATCGAGCTGGGCTTTGTCACGAATCCCGAAGAGGCACGCCTTCTTGGAGACGCCGGCTACTTGAAGAAACTGACCCAGGGCATCTATAATGGCGTCGTTGGATTTATTAATCGCTTCGGCGAATGAGGCGGAGTTCTATTTGTGGTTAAACACGTAGCGAAACAGTATCGAATCCCGGTAATTGTTCCTTGGATGTCGTTGCTCTTACTGGCCCTTTTTCTTCTTTCTCTGACTCTTTTCCTGGTTCAGGGAAGGGAGATCAGGAGAAAAGTGTTTTTCTTTCCTCAGTATAAAGCGAGCATGGTTGCCGGTGAGAGCAGAAACCTTCCAGTGAGGGATGACCTCGAAGGAAATATCGAGCTTTTGGTAGATGAGATTCTTCTGGGACCGATTGTGGTGACCAACGAACGACTTTTCCCCGAGGGAACGAAACTTCGGACGGTCATGGTGAGAGATAAGACCGTTTATATCGATTTGAGTATCGAGGCGGTGCTGGATACGAAAAATAGCGAGTTAAGCTTTCAGGAAGCTCTCGGTGTACTCCGAAAGACCGTCAAGTTCAATTATCCCTCTGTTGAAAAGATCATCATCACTATTGACGGTGAAACGCCAAGACTCTCGCCTTCGAAAGGGTGAAAAACCAGAAAAATCGTTGACAAACCTAAACCGTTCCGTATAATTTTAGTTGGAAACGGTAACTTGTTTATAAAAAGGAGCACTGGATGAAACGATTCGGAATTCTTCTCGGCATCATGCTTTTGGCAGTGAGTTTCTCACTTTATGCGGAAGAATCGGTTCTCATCGATTTTTCTACTTTGACAGCCGATCTTGAAGATGGCAACAATGAAGCAACAATAGTTGATTTTTCCGGTAAAGCGGGTGTCGGTTATACCGATGAGGAAAAGCAGTTGATGAAGACTTCTCTTGCTATTGAGAAGTGGGATGTCAACCTGGCCTCTTCTTCCCAGACTGTAACGAACGAAAAGCTTTCCTATACAAAGGAAGCCCCAGTCAGTGAACAGGCAAGCAAGTTTGCCGGTGAAACGGTAATGGGTGTTCGTATTCATTTTCCAGAAGAGCCGTTCAACTCGTATGCGGTTATTAAACCCCCCTTTGAGATTCCCGGTTACATGCGGAAGACCCAGCTTCAGGCCGACGGAACCTTGGTCGAGGATGAGACAGATCGTGAGGGAAGCAAGTTTGACGGCTATGGTGTCGTAAAGAACGTCGGAGCCATCAAAAGTATTGCCGTCGATGTGTACGGAAGCAACTTTCCTAATGGTCTCGGTATTATTCTCAAGGATGAGAGGGGTGAAGAGAGGACGATGTTCCTTGATTACATGGATTTTAATGGTTGGCGGACCCTCGGTTGGGTAAACCCCAATTATATCTCCGATGTGCGGAACAGAGAACTTCACAAATACCCACTGTATCCCAGAACAACTCCTATGCGCAGGCTTGTCGGGTTTATCGTCTATAAGGATGCGGCTCAGGAGGGCGGTGATATCATTACCTATATCAAAGATGCGAAGGTTACCTATGACTTGGCAGTCATTCCGGGTACCGGAGATATCGATAATGAAGCCTTGTGGGGTATTCTTGATTCGAGAGAATCCTCAAGAAGAACCGCAGAATGGCGTCGTCTCGGAGAGATTCAGGTGTTGAGAGCTCTCGAGGCACGGAAGATTCATCAGGATTCCAGTGAGTCTGCGGCTCCTGCTGCTACAACAAATCCGTAAGTAGCGGGAAATATATAGAAGAGAAGGTTTGTTTTGACATCCTTTTCTGTTGGATTGTTACATTAGCTTTGTAAAGCGGTATAGCCGAGTCGTTATACCGCTTTTTTTATTGGTATTGGATAGTTACAAGTTTACAACGGCGGGATTAAACGCGATCGGGGCTCTAATGAGCTTCCGGGAAAAAAGCCTATTCAATGGTTTTGATGTATTTCAGGTCGAAAGCTGCTATCACACGCTTTTCATGACTTGGATAAAGACCCTTGCTGCACCGGTAAGAGCTCTTTCTTTTGAATAATAGGCAACTACTACTTTGCACGGTATCGGTCTGGTTTTTGATGTTTAAGGCGAAAAGCATGGCCGTTCCAGTAATAGCGTTATTAAGTTTTTTTGTAAGTATGCCGGAGGCAATGTGGGTGATGCGTGTGAAAAATTTCGGTTCCTTAATGTTCTTAAAAGCTCCAGGTTGCTCCAAGGGCGGCGCGAAAAAGATATGCCTCCGGTAATCCGTCGGGAAGGGTGAGGTCTTCATCTTCTTCGCTTCCGAAAGAATAGACACTGCTTTCGAGCTCCGCAAGAAGGGTGAGCGCGTCGTTTGCCCTGAACGTAAACTTTGTACCGAGGACGATGCTGTTCAGGACGTTTTCCGTACTGCTTGATGCCGATGTATCGGCGTAATTTCTGGTTAGCTGCTGATAGGCAAAGTTTAGTAAAACGCCATAGGGTACGTTTTTCTGGAAGATATCAACCTTGAAGGAGTATTCTTTAAACGAGTCCGTAATTTCGAGTGTGGAACTTTTGCGAACGGCAAATTCCTTTGTGATAAGGTTGAAGGAACAAATCGCATTTGGAATATAATAGCCCAGAGAAATTGCGCTGTATTCCTGAGAATAGTCGCCATCTTCCGAAAATCGTGCACCAATGGTGCTGTCCGATCGGAGAGATGCGTACAAAATTCCCGGAAGCTGGGCCTTTACTTCGGTAGAGATCCCCGGTTGCAGGATCTTTCCCGTTGTATTAAACGTTCCGAAAAAAGGGCCGACACCAAGAGTTATATAGTCCTGATTGTATTGAAATCTGGTAATGGTTGTGTATCTGAGGACCGGATCATAGACGAGTCCGGCATCCAGGGACAATGCATCGTTGATCTTTTGCGTCGCATACAAGGATGCCCCGTAAAAAAACGAACTGCCGGAGATTGAGCTCTGGGTTGTTTTTGCCATCTTGTCGAAGGAAAGATTTCCCGAATGCAATAATCCCGTCAGCTCAAGGGCCTGAAGGGAAAAGGTGATCGATACCAAAAGTATAAGGGTGACACTAAATCGTCGAAACATCAGAAAGCCGCCTTGATATAGATGATTCCTTCCACAAGAGTCTCGAGATGAAAGGGCAAAAGGTTTACATCACAAGCAAAATTCCAGGAAATTCCCGGAGATCCAAGCGAGATGTAGGGAGAGGTAACGATTTCAAATTGGTCCTCATCGGTCGATTGATAGTCCGTATTTACGATGAAACTTGTCTCCAGGCCGCCTGAGATTGTCGATTGTAAAGGATCTCCAAAGAGGAAATTGATATGAATGTCGGCCGATTCACCCTCAGTTGTTTCGCTCTGGAGATAATAATCAGGCTGCCAGAAAAGCGTAAGAATGACGGTAAGCGGATCAATATGGATTCTCGGCTCGAAAAGGAAATAGAAATCTCCTATCTCAAAGGCCTCACCTGCCGTCCATTTCGGAATACCGATCTCAGCCAGAAACTCTCCGGTCGTACCGGGATTATAGTAGAAAAGGAACCCTGCCCGGTATATGCCGGAGCTCTTCTGAGGGAAGCTTGTTCCGAGAAAGGTTTCGAATTTGATGGTTTCCAGATTGAAGGCTGTCCAGGCGTCTGCAGAATAGATACCCGTTCCAAGATAACCGTCCTGATAAAAGTAGAAATCGGTTTGATTTCGGTCCGTTCCCCAGGAGCTTCCTATGCGAAGTCCCGTTCCATTGACAGTGTGAATCCCGTCAAAGCCGCTTTCAAAGTATCTGTTTCCCTTATAGCGGGTTGTAATATCGGCGCTTCCGAATCGCGTCATGAAAACATCCCCGGAAGCGAAGCTGTCCGATTCCCCGACAAAAAAGGTCAGATCGTTATTACTGCTGCCGAACAGTTCACGGTAGGTCAATTCTGCGCCCTGGAACCGAAGATAGGTATTGTTATCGAGGTAGTTTGCCAGGGCGTTTACATCTGTCTGGGTGTCGCTTCCTTCAACGACATCGGATGCATCCTGATCAAGGTATCCGAGATCTTCGGAGAAGAAACCCAGTGAAAGGCTTCCCCCAAACTTGTAGCCTCCCGAAATGGCTATTTTCGTCTCCGCCGTTGTTACCAGATCAACCCGATTTGTATCTTGATTCCAGTTTCCTGTGGTAAGCAAATCAAGTTTGGGCACCGTCAGATCGGCCGCGTAAAGGGAAATGGCGGGAATCAGAAGAATACACAGCGTGAAAATCCTGGGGCGGATGATTCTCATGAAAATACTCCTCTTCTACCTGTCTCTTCTTTAGTAGTGTATATCACAGAAAATAAAAAAGAAAGGTTAATCTCTCCACTATTACGTATCGTCCGAAATTGTCACTTGACTTAAACCCTGTTCTATATAAACATTAATGCAAGATGAGCGACTACTTAGATCCAAATAACGAAGAACTCCTGAAAGATTTCTTTATGGAAGCAAATCTTCAGGTCGATACCCTCGAACAGAACATCCTTGTTTTGGAGAATGATCCGGGAAATCGTGATTCGGTTGATGAGATATTCAGGGCGGCACATACGCTCAAGGGTGGATCAGCAACCGTTCAGATGACCGAGCTCGCCGAATTTACCCATGTTGTGGAAGATGTTCTCGATGGTATCAGAAGTGATGAGGTAAGCGTCGATACCGGAGTGGTGGATACGCTTCTCGAATCAATCGATATCATAAAGGCAATGCTCGCGGCGAGAGCTGATAGTTCGGTCTATGATGAGCCGGTGGGTGATATCAAGGAGCGTCTGGAGTCCCTCCTCCCTGGAAATGGCGGTAAGGCTCCTGCCAAAAAGAAGGCCGCGCCTCCTCCGAAGGCCGTAGTGCAGCCTTCTAAGGTGGACTCCGATAGTGAGGGGCTTTCCGAGTACGATATCCTGGAATTACAGGAAGCTGCGGAGCTGCAGGAAAATGTATATGAGGTCGTCGTTCATTTTAACCCCGATCATCCGATGAATACCGTCGGGGGGGTGCAGATTTTTGCTGCATTGAAAGGTCTCGGTACCGTTCTTAAGACCATCCCCGAATTCGAAGAATTATATGAGGATGAGTTTTATCCCGAGGTGCGCTACTATCTTGCGACCGAAGAATCGCGGGATACTGTTTTGAAACATACCGAGGTCGCCGATGTTGTCGTCGATTCTCAGGTGATTCCGCTTGAGGAGCTTACTTCCGCCATTCCGAAACAGAAAATGGAGGAACATCTTCTTTCGCCGTCGGATGCCGATAAGGGGCCTGAGAAAGAGCGTGAGGTCGATGCGGCCGAGGGAGAAGATCTTCAGCCTGAAAAGAGTGAAGAGGCCGAGCCTCGATCGAAGAAGCGTGAACAGGAGATACGGAAGCAATCTGCCGGTTCTGTCCTTCGTGTGGATTCCCGGCGGATCGATAATTTGTTGAATCTTGTCAGTGAGACGGTTATTACCAAGGCCACCTTTAATCAGATCAGCGTGCAGTTCGGGGAGGCTCAGCTTTCCCTTTCCAATATTGAAAAGCAGTACCGCGAAACCCTAAAAGAGCTTTTTGATTCTTTGCCGGACTACCTGGAAGAGATTCAATCGGGTACGGCGGTAAAACAGATCAAAGCGGAGCTTCTCGACCGTTTCGGTCATCTTTATTCCCTTCTCGATCCGCTGGAAGGTTCCCTGAAGAGCAGTGTAGCCAAATTCAGGAGTACGGCCCAGAACCTTTCCCGTACGACCAGTGAGCTCCAGGAAGGGGTTATGCAGATCCGGATGGTCCCCATCAGCCAGATCTTTAACCGTTTCCCTCGGCTGGTTCGGGATGTCTCCCGTGAGCTTTCGAAGAAGGTCAAGCTCGAAATCGAGGGAGAAGATACGGAGCTTGACAAGTCGGTAATCGAGGACCTGCTTGATCCTCTTATCCACTGTGTCCGCAATTCTGTGGATCATGGAGTGGAAACCCCGGAAGAGAGGGAGCGTGCGGGGAAAGAGAAAGAGGGGCTTGTTAGGCTCAAGGCAAGCAATGAAGGGAATATGATCATCATCGAGATCATCGACGATGGTAAGGGGATTGATGTCGACGCCGTTCGAGGCAAGGCCATTGAGCGGGGGTTGATCCACCCGAATAAGAAGCTTTCCGATATTGAGGCTTTCAACTTGATTTTCGAACCTGGTTTCTCTACGGCAAAGAAGGTAACCAATATCTCCGGCCGCGGTGTGGGCCTTGATGTGGTGCGGAAACAGATCGAAAAGCTGAACGGAAACGTCAGCGTCTGGTCCGAGCACGGCAAGGGGAGTAAAATTACCATTAAAATCCCGCTGACCCTCGCCATTATTCAGGGACTTTTGATCCGTGTCGGCAGCGAAGTCTACGCCATACCTATTACCTCGGTTATCGATAGTCACCGCATCAAACCTAAAGAGATTCGTATGATTGATAATTACGAGGTTTTTAATGTCCGGGATGATGTGGTAAGTCTTATCCGCCTTAACCGCCTTTTCGGAATCCCCACGCGAGAGGATCAGGACCATCATTTTGTGGTTATTGTGGGAACCGGAGATAAAAAGATGGGGTTAGTGGTCGATTCGCTGATCGGAGAAGAGGATGTGGTTATCAAACCGCTTCGTGATAAATATACCAACGCCCCGGGTATTGCCGGTGCTACCATTCTGGGAGACGGAACCGTCGCCCTGATTATTGATGTTAGCCAGTTGCTTGATCTCGGAATGCGTCAGGAGCTTGAGAACCGTCGCCGAAGGTCCGCCACCATCGGATGAGTGAAAAAAGAGGGGAGTTGGGATGAGTACCATTCGACAAAATATTAAAGAGGAAGAGGCCTCGCGCATCGAGAATATTGATTTCAAGATGGTCACATTTTCTCTTGCCGGTAAAGAATACGGTATCGATATCATGAAGGTGAAGGAGATTTCGAAGGCAAACCGTTTCACCTTCGTACCTAACTCGGCATCTTATGTCCGCGGTGTCTACAATCTTCGTGGTGATATTATTTCGGTAATAGACTTGCGGGTTATGTTTAATCTGCCAGCTCCGAAGGTTGCCGAGGGGGTCATGGAGGATATGATTATCCTTCGTTTGGACGAGATGTTGATTGGTGTTATTGTCGATTCCATCGACAAGGTCGTCGGCATCAACTCGGAGACTATACAGCCCCCGCACCCTATTTTCGGTGATATCAATATCAAGTTCATCAAGGGAGTCGTTGAAAACGATGATCGGCTCTATCTTATTCTTGATGTCGAGAGGATCCTTGGACAAAAAGGGGAAGATCCTTCTCGCGGGCCCCGACCGCTTGCCGCCGTTGCGCCGGTGGAAGAAGAGGCCTATCCGGAAGATAAAAAACTTGATGCCGAGCCTGTAACTTCCGAAGCAAAAGTCGATTTTTCTTTTGTCGTCGAAACCTTGAATACATTTCGGCATTTTGTTGTTTCGCCTCTCAATATTGCCTGGACCGAGCACCGTTTTGAGCAGTGGAAACAAGAAAGAGGGGCAGCGGTTGAGGCAGTACAGCTTCAGAATGCGGAAGATGCGGATACTTTTCTTTTGCCTTTCTATTCCGATGCTTCAGGCCATTTCTTTCCTGCATCGCTTAAAGACTCATATGCTGCCCTTTTCCGCGGCCTGAAAACCGATCGTGGGCAGATTGCGGTCTGGAATCCGGGTTGTGGGAGAGGCTATGAAACCTATTCGCTTGCTGCGATTCTCAAAGAGTTGTTTACCGATAAAGCCGTGAAGATTTGGGCCCATGATAAGGATCTCCTATCGATATCGACGGCTCCGAATTTAATTTTCCAAAAAGAACATGTACCCAATTACCTGCTTCCCTATGTTGTGGAGGGTAAAAATGGTCTCAGCGTTGGACCGGAATTGAAGGATCTTATTCTTTTTGAATACCATGATATTTTGCATGGTAATCCGTTTCCTGAGGTCGATTTGATCGTTGCTCGTGACCTTGGTTCTTTTTTTAGCAGACAGGATCAGGACAAATTAATACGAATTTTCACGGAAAAGATGAGAACAGGCGGATTACTTGTTCTTGGTAAAAATGAGGTAATATCAGATCCCGGATGGGAAACTGTTGAGCAGGCCGGGCTGACTGCTTACCGTAAAAAAAGATAGAAAGGAGCAGCCGATGAGAGTCGAGTATATTAATCCCTTTGTCGAGTCCGCTTTCAATGTATTGAAAGAGGTCGTTGGGTCTAATGTTGAGAGAGGAGAGCTTTTCCTGAAATCCAGTTCTCAGCCGGTACTTGGTGTTGCAGCTATAGTCGGGCTTGCCGGAGATGTGGAAGGCCGGGTTCTTTTCGATATGACCAAAGACACGGCTTTGGGAGTCGCTTCCGCAATGAATGGAGAATCGCTTACTTCCCTTGACGAGCTTGTGAAAGCCACAATTACGGAATTGGCCAACATGATAACGGCCCAGGCGGTAACAAAACTTCATGAACTTGGTTTTAAGTTTGATTTGACACCGCCTGCTCTTATTACGGGAGAAAATATGGAAGTAACCGATACCGAGGTTGAAGCCCTCATTGTTCCCGTTCAGCTTGAGCAGGGAAAGATTGAGATCAATGTTGCGATCCGTGAACGAGCATAGGAGGATGCGGTCCAATGAAAACAAAAATGGATTTTCCCAGCATAAATGAGCGCAAACCTGATGGAGTAAAGCCCGATGGAACCCCCTACCGTGTGTTGATTGTCGATGATTCAATGTTTGTCAGTAAACAGATTTCGCAGATTCTTACCTCGGAAGGTTTTGAAATTGCCGGAACTGCTTCCGATGGGGAAGAGGGGCTTGAAAAATACAAAGAGCTTTATCCGAACATCGATCTTGTTACCATGGATATTACCATGCCGAAGATGGATGGGGTTACCGCTTTGGAAAAGATTATCGAATTCGACAAAGAAGCACGGGTCATTATGATTAGTGCTCTTGGTAAGCAGGATCTGGTAAAGAAGGCGCTCATGCTTGGTGCCAAGAACTATATTGTGAAACCCCTTGATCGGGCAAAAGTTCTTGAAAGGGTATTGATGAGCCTCCAGTAATATGGTATATTCCTGCCAGCTGAGGGCGGCTAGCTCAGTTGGTTAGAGCGCATGCTCGACACGCATGAGGTCACAGGTTCAACTCCTGTGTCGCCCATTTTTGTTATCCCACCGTGGTTCGGTGGGATTTTTTTTCACTTTTCTTTCTTGCTGCTCTCGTGTAGACTTGAGAGAGGTCATTATGGAAGAACGCTTTACCATTATTGCGATAGATGATGAAGAAAATATTCTTAAGGCTCTGAAACGCCTTTTTCGCAACCTCTCCATGGTGGAATGTATAACCACGACCGATCCCTACGAGGCCGAAGAGATTTTAAAAAAACAACCTGTCGATCTCATTATCTGTGACGAACGTATGCCTAAGGTCTCCGGTCATGCTTTTCTTGCTTTTGTAAAGGAACGTTATCCATTTACGGTCAGGATTATTATTACCGGCTATTCAGATCCGGAGGTGCTCACTTCGGCAATAAATAGGGGAGAGGTATACCGATTTATCCAGAAACCCTGGGACGATGAGGAGCTGCTTGTTATTGTGCGCAGGGCTCTTGAACACGGGAAGCTTTTGCGTGACCATAACCGCCTGGAAGAAGAACTAAAGAGAAAGAATCATGAACTTGAACAAATGAACAACAAACTTGAGGCCTTGGTCCAACGGCGGACTTCCGAACTCCAGAAAACACTTGAACTCCTAAAAGACTCCAGGGACCGGGCTGTCGGTGGCTTTCGAAAGTCTGCAAATCTTCTGAGCAGCATGATCCACCTGTTTCAGCGGGATATTGGCAACCATGCCCGTCGTGTGGCTCTTTTGTGTGAGCAGATGATCCCTTTGATGCAGCTTCAGGGGGAGGATGCCCGCAATTTGATGATGGCTGCCTATTTTCATGAGATCGGCAAGGTGGGACGGCAGGATACCGGAGACGAGCCGGTGGCTCAGGAACATTATGCCGAGATCGGGGAGAACCTGATTTCACAAGGCATGGGGATGAAGGATATCGGGACGATCATTCGGCACCATCGCGAACATTTCGACGGATCGGGGCAGCCCGACGGCCTTGCAGGTGAGGCTATCCCTTTGGCTTCAAGAATTCTCAAGGTTTTGGCCGAATATGATTGGATGATACACAGGGACGGGAAGAGTGTGCAGGACGCTCTTGCCTTCTTACTCCAACATAGTGAACAACTATACGACCCCTTGGTTGTCACACGTTTTCACCAATTGCTTAGGGAGAGCGGTGAAACAAACAGTTCCAGTGTCCCCCTGAAAGATCTGAAGCCGGGAATGGAGTTGATGAGTGACATCTTTCTTAAAGACGGTGTTCTTTTTCTTCCCGGCAAGACTGTGATAACTGCGGAAATCCTTGAGCGCATAGATCGGTTTCGCGACCTGATAGAGGAGCGTAAAGGATATTACATTAGACCCGAACATGAAGGAAGCGACACACATGCAGGAGAACAAAAAAAACCTTGAAACAATTGATCATGAGTTTACCTCTTCTCAAAACCGAGCGGTCCTTGAATCTTCTGTAAGCGAGATTCGACCACAGGCGGTTATCGCTCACATTTCAGGGGCACTTGACGGAGAGAATTCCACCCTTTTCCTAGGGGCGGCAAAGAAACTTATCGATGTATGCCTTGAAGAAGGACGTGAAGAATTGGTTATTGATCTGCACAGACTTACCTATGCATCTTCTGCCGGGATCGGCATCATGATGTCGATTTTGACAATGGCACGGGCGTCAGGTGTGGTGCTTCTCCTTGCAAATCCCACCGAAAAGGTTAGCTCAGTTATGAACCTCCTGGGGTTTGAGTCATTCTTTTCCATCATTTCCCTTGAATAGAAAAAGCCTTCCACTTGCTTGCAATTGCAACCTTAGTAGTCAATAATAAGTATACGATGTCAGGCAACGGTGCATGTAAAAATCATAGATTCGGCGCTTGTATGCGACTCCTCCTCGGGATAGTTGTCCTTACTCTTGTGCCGCTTTTTGTGGATAGCTTCTGGGCCCCCTACCTCCCGGTGCTCGGTTCTGCTCTTGCAGTGCTTCTGGTGTTTGTCGGAGAACGAAAAAAGGCGGATGCCAAATCTTTGCCAAGTGATGAGACGGAGGGAGAAACAGGGTCTGCCATTACGGTCGAGACCGTTGAAGAGCTCCTTGCTGAGGAGCACGGGACTGAAGAGCTTGAAAGGCGACTGCTTGATCTTGAGGAGCAATTACGTGCGTATAAGGCCGCCCTTTCGGAATTTGTCTCTGCCGTTCCCATGGAAAAACGCCTTGCCGATGTCATCGTTGAAATGACCGAGGCATCAACCCTCGAGCTTACCGAACAGGTATATGCGCTGGCTGAAAAAAGCAACCTTCTCGGAAAACAGATTCGAGAGCAATTGGAAAGCCTCACCTCTGGTGAATCCAGTTTGATGGAAGAAATTCGAACGCTGAGAAACAGCGTATCGGAAACAAAACTTGTTGTCGAACGTTTTCATGAAATACAGGACCGACAGCAATCCGATATGGATGTCGTCTCTTCCGCAGTGGAATCGGTAGGAGGATATATAGCGACCATATCGGAATTGGCCGAACAAACGGGAATCCTCGCGATAAATGCATCAATCGAAGCGGCCCGGGCCGGAGGGGTCGGTAAAGGGTTTGCCGTTATTGCAGGAGAAGTCCACAAACTGGCGGATGCTTCTCGGGACGTTGCCCAATCGATCGGATCAACCTTGGAGCTTGCCGATGAAAAGGTTAAAGAATCCTTCGAACAGCAGCGTGAACGGATAGAAGGGGCTATTGCCCGCCTTGAGCGAGGGCAGCGGGAACAAGAACGCAGGGCTGATATTCTTTCTCCCCATATCGAACGCTTGAGGAAAGGTGTTGAAGCAACAACTTCGACAAGTAGCTCGGTACAGGAGGGTTTGGATCGGATTTCAGCCAGTCTGCAGAGCCAGGATAGTGTACGGCAGATTCTCGAGCACATGATTGAATTCTTTCAGGAGCTTCGCCATGATGCTCCCGTCGGGATCGAAGATGCCGGTTCCTCGATGCAAAAAGCGCTGGAAGATCGTCTTTCAAAACGCTTTACCACAAGAGCCGAGTGGAACGCCTTTGGGCTGCATCTTGACGAATCGTTTCAGGATAGTGAAAAAAAGGAAGAGGAAGGGGATATTACTCTCTTTTCTTGAGGGAAGGATGGCTGGCATGGAAAAGAAAACGGTACTCTGCGTTGATGATTCTCCGACTATTCGAAAGTTGGTACACAAAGCCCTTGAGCCCGAAGGCTACGAGGTTGTGGATGCCGCGAACGGAAAAGAGGCTCTTGATATATCTGATGGTCGACATATCGATTTTTTCCTTGTTGATGTTAATATGCCTGTTATGGACGGATTCCAGTTTGCTGAAAGTTTGAAAAAAAGAGATAGCGGAGCTACCGTTCCCGTGGTGTTTCTTACAACGGAAAGCGGAAGTGATAAAAAACAACGGGGAAAAGAGTTGGGCGTTCGTGGTTGGATCGTCAAACCTTTTGAGGCAACTTCACTTGTGAAGTTGGTTTCCATGTTGACCGGTTGATTTACTATGCGTCGTTTAGATGATCTTATTAAACAGCTAGAAGGCTTCTCTGAAGGTGATTTGGTAACGGCCTTGGAGGCAAAAGAGGCCGCTCAGACTTTGGAGATTGAGGAACGTGAACATGAGGGGCCCTCTGCATCGTTGTTCCATGAGATTGCCGAGGTAATGAATCGTATTCTCTTGGGGCAGGAAGGCAAAGGGGAGACGCTTATTGCTTCCTATCTTTCCCGTGTCAGGGAGCTGGAGGAGGCGCCTCCGGTAGGCGAGGCTGAAGAAGCCGTTTCGGGAGAAGACGGAATTGTTATCGACGACCCTGACATCCTTTTTTCCTTTCTCCAGGAAGCCAGGGAGCATCTGGATACCATCGAGGAAGATATCCTTACCCTTGAGAGGGAATGGAGCGAAGATCTCGTTCATGCCATCTTTCGATCGATGCATACCATCAAGGGGGTTTCCGGCTTTATCGGTTTGAAAAAGATAAAGCAACTAAGTCACCGCCTGGAAAATCTTCTGGACGAGCTTCGTGTCGGGACAATTACCGTTGATTCTGATTGTATCGATATATTACTCCAAGGCAGCGACCGTCTTAATGGCCTTATTGGAAGCCTTGAGATCCAGGCTGCCGGTTTCCATTCCGACAAGGGCGGGACCGTTTACGAAAGTGGTGCCGATATTGACGATATCATCGATAAACTTGATGCAATTTTGAAAACGAATAGCCATTCCGGTGCTACCGCCTCTCAGACGACGGCTCCCCCTCCTGAAAAAGAGCAGAAGATAGTAGAGCACAAGGCTCCTGTATATGATCCCTATGCCGACGGACTGATTACTCCGGAGATGGTGCAGAAATTTGTAGAAGAATCTTCCGATTTACTCGATACAGCGGAAAATGCCGCTCTTTCGCTGGAACGGGGTAACGAGACGAAGGCCAATATCGAAGAAGCCTTTCGCGTCATTCACACTATCAAAGGGAATGCCGGTTTTTTCTGGTTCGGCACCGTTGAGGGCATGTGTATGGCCATCGAGGGGGTTCTTGACGCCTTGCGTAAGGGGGATCGAAAGGTCGATTCGAAGGTTGTTAACCTGCTCCTTGAGGGGATCGACAATCTTCGAACCAGCCTGAAGCAGATCCAGAGTGGCGATTTGAAGCCCGGCGTAGATACTGAGCATCATATCATTGCCGAAAAGGCAATGAACAGTAAAAACGCCGGAGACTATCAACCGCTGGGGGATCTTTTAGTCGAGATGGGGGTTGCCTCCCGAGAGTCGGTAGATGAAGCGCTTGAACTTCAGCAGATGCGACTGGGTGAAATTCTTGTAAAGCAGGGAAAGGCAGAACCACAGGCGGTTGAGAAGGCGCTGGAAAGCCAGGGAAAGCCTGCAGGAAAGAATGATCAGTTTGCCAACTACCGCCTCAAGCGGAAGGACATTCGGGTTGATACCGAACGTCTTGATACCCTCTTTGATTTGATGGGGGAGCTGATTACCGCCGAGGCCATGGTGCTTAATAGTCCCGATCTGGAGGAGTTTGATCATCCTAATTTTGATCGATCTGCAGCCTATCTTTCAAAGATAAGCCGTGAGCTGCAGGAAATTACCATGACGATCAGGATGATCCCGATGGATGGTTTGTTCAATAAAATGCGGCGACTGGTTCGGGATCTTTCAAAGAAGTTTAATAAAGAGATTTCTTTGGTAGTCAGCGGCGAAGAGACCGAGATGGACCGCAATGTAATGGAAGAGATCTCAGATCCTTTGGTTCATATTATTCGAAATGCCATTGATCACGGGGTTGAGGACCCCGAGAGTCGGAAGAAGGCCGGAAAGGCCGAAGATGGGACCATCGAACTGCGGGCCCGCTATGAGGGAAACGAGATATGGGTCACCATTGCCGATGACGGCGGCGGGCTTAATAAAAAGCGGATTCTCGAGCGGGCAGTGGAACGAGGCCTTGTACAAGAGGATCAGGTGCTTTCCGACAAGGAAGTGTTCCAGTTGATTTTCGAACCTGGGTTCTCCACTGCCGAACAGGTATCGGAGATATCCGGCCGGGGTGTCGGCATGGATGTTGTCAAGAAGAATCTGGAGAAACTTCGAGGCAAAATCGATATCGAGAGCCAGGAAGGGAAAGGTACTACCTTTACCCTAAAAATTCCTCTTACGCTGGCGATTATCGATGCAATTAATTTTACCGTCGGGCGGCAGCTCTATGCCATCCCCATCACCGATGTCATTCAGTTTCATAAGGCGGTCGGTTCTGAATTGACCGAAACGGAAGAGCGTCGTCAGATTATTACCTTACGCGGGCAGGTACTCCCTCTGATAAAAATGAAAGAGTTCTTTGCCGTAACAGAGGGCAAAGAGGAAGCTGAAGAGGGAATTGTTATTGTGGTCCGCTCCGGCAATCATACGGCGGCCCTGCTTGCGGATGAAATCGTGGGATATCGCCAAATGGTTATCAAAGCTCTCCCTTCCTATCTTGGAAATTTGCGGGCCGTTTCCGGATGTAGCATAATGAGTGATGGAAAGGTAAGTCTTATTGTTGATACCGGGGCATTACTCGGCACTACACTTCAATAGCCGGAGCGGATTGTGGATGGGCTGATAGAGATAAGTGAAAAAGAGTTTCGGACTCTTGCGGATCTCATTTATCGTACGGTAGGAATACATCTCACCGATAAGAAAAAGATGCTGGTTCGGGGAAGGCTGAACAAGGTAATCAGAAGGCTCGGCTTCTCATCTTTTGAGGAGTATTTTCATGCTCTCGAGTCGGATACCAGCGGAAAGAATATCAGCGAACTTATTGACAGAATATCGACGAACCATACCTATTTTTTTCGTGAAAACGACCATTTTGATTTTTTTTGTGAAACCGTTGTTCCCTGGCTAAACGAGATTATGGCAAAGAAGGGAAATCGGGATCTTCGGATATGGAGTGCAGGATGTGCTTCGGGGGAGGAGGCTTATACCCTTGCCATGTTGCTTGCCGAAACCTATGGTTCCGATTATTTTTCTGCGGGTGCTCCTATTCTTGCTACCGACGTTTCTTCTACCGCCTTGAACGCGGCACTTTTGGGATCGTACCCCTTTGAGCGGCTGAAAGATGTTCCAAAGCTTTTTTTGCAAAAATACTTCACAAAGCTGGGAGGGGATCGTTATCAGGTTAAGGAAGTTTTGAGAAGATTAGTTCTTTTTAAACGATTCAACTTCAATAACGAGCATTTCCCGTTTCGAAACGCTTTTCACGTTATTTTTTGCCGCAATGTGATGATTTACTTTGACCCTCCCACAAAGGACAGGCTGATAACGAAATTTCAGCGTTTTTTGGAGCCGGATGGTTTTCTTTTTATCGGGCATTCGGAAACTTTGGGGCGAAGTCACCCTTCGTTTCGGTATATCCGGCCGGCTACGTACCGGAAAGGAGCGGTGTGATGGTACAGCACAAGATTCGTGTCCTGATTGTCGATGATTCGGCTCTTGTCCGATCGATCTTGTCGAAGGGCCTTTCTCAGGATCCTTCCATCGAGGTGGTCGGTGTTGCTCCCGATGTGTATGTCGCTCGGGACAAAATTGTGCTCTTAAAGCCTCATGTCGTTACCCTCGATGTGGAAATGCCGAGGATGGACGGTGTGGAGTTCCTCAAGCGCCTGATGCCGCAATATCCGATTCCGGTTGTTATGGTATCGGCCATGACCGCTCCCGGCGCCCGGGTGACCTTGGATGCTCTGGAAAACGGAGCTGTCGATTTTGTTTTAAAACCCTCTTCCAGTTTTGGAAATAATCTGGAGGATATGCTGGGTGAACTTATCGAAAAGATCAAGGCTGCCTCGGTTGTCGATGTAAGTCGATTTAAGGGCCGTTTCCATGCTAAACGGCTCCGAAAACAGGTAAGCGGGGTTTTAAGTGGTTCGACAGATAAGGTTGTCGCTATCGGGGCCTCTACCGGCGGAACCGTAGCGCTTCGTCAGATTGTTGAGGCTTTTCCTTCCGATATGCCTGGAACGGTGATCGTTCAACATATGCCTCCGAAATTCACAAAGATGTTTGCCGATAAGCTTAACGAGATTACGGATGTTGAGGTAAAGGAGGCTGAAAATGGCGATAGAGTACTTCGAGGCAGGGTTCTTGTCGCTCCCGGCGGCTATCATATGGAGATAGTCCGGTCCGGCGGCCGCTATATTGTTAGGATTAAGGAGGGCGACAAGGTAAACGGGCATTGCCCCTCTGTTGATGTTTTGTTTGATTCCGTTGCCGAACATGTAGGACCCAATGCAGTGGGTGCGCTTCTGACCGGAATGGGAAGGGATGGGGCGGATGGTCTGCTGCGGATGAAGAATAACGGGGCTCGTACCATTGCACAAGATGAAAAAAGCAGCGTGGTGTTCGGTATGCCGAAAGAGGCGTGGGAAAACGGTGGAGCTGAAAAACTGGTTTCTCTTGAAGAGATTCCGAAGACCTTGGTCTCCATTTTGAAGGAGCTCGATAGATGAGGTTGGATGTGGGCATCGGAGAATTTGGGGTTAGTGCTCGTCTCGAAGATGAGATTAAAACCTATGCCCTTGGTTCTTGTGTGGCTGTTATCGCCTATGATCAGGAACGACATGTTGCCGGTTTGATCCACATAGCTCTACCCGAAGCAAAGGTTAATCTCGATAAAGCCAAAAAGCGGCCGGGATATTTTGCAGATAGCGGCTTGCCGATTTTTCTTCAAGCCTTGGAAAGGCAGGGCGCAAACAGGCGAAAGCTCAGGATAAAATTGGCAGGTGGTGCCAGCATTATGGATGAAAATCGACAGTTTGATATCGGCCGGAGAAATATGATAGCCATTAAACGTTTTCTCTGGAAAGTTGGGCTCGGCGTGCTTCGCGAGGATGTAGGCGGTACGATCAGCCGGACTGTTCGGATCGAAGTTAAGACGGGAGAGGTGACTATTTCTAATGCGAAGTCAGTATGGAGTTTATAGTTTTCGTACCGAGGGGAGTGTGAAAAGATGCAGTTGAAAAGCATTCTTATTGTAGACGATTCCGCTACTTCTAGAATGATAACAAAGCGTTGTTTTATGATGGCGGGGTTTCAGGATATTATTTTTCACGAGGCAGAGGACGGACTGAACGCAATGACGTTTTTGAACGACCGGCTCGTTGATTTGATTGTCACCGATCTGCGTATGCCGAAAATGGATGGAAAGACCTTTGTTCGGAAGTTGAACATGGGAGAACGCACTGCTTCAATTCCCGTTATCGTGCTATCGAGTATGGGCAATGAGCAGATGGAAAAAGAGTTGGGGGAAGATCAAGTCCTTGCCATCATACGAAAACCACTCTCACCTGCCAAGATTGCCGAAGTTTTGGAAGGGGAGTAGGCATGGAAACACTCTGTACTTCAGATCGTATTGAGAAAGCCCTTATTAATGCTATTGCTCTGACGTTTGCCGATATGAGTTTTCTCGATGTTCAGCCGGCTTCCGATAGCGGTGAGCTTGAAGACGGCCAGCTTCTACACATTACCTTTGTCGCTCCGATATCCGGTGGAATGATATTAATGCTTCCTCTGGAGTTGAAACGGCAAATCGTTGAGAATGTTCATGCCGCTTCATGGGAAGATTTAACTACTGCCCAGATCGACGACTGCCTTCTTGAGCTGCTGAATGTTCTTGCCGGTAATTTTCTTCAGATTCTTTTCGGCGAAGAAACGAAGATAAATCTTTCATTTCCCGAAGTGCTTTTCGAACGGTCGGAAGTGAACCACTGTGAAAGGTATTCCGATTACTATTTTAGCGCCGAGGGAACACTTCTTGTCGTTTCGGTATATGCTCATGAAACTGGAGAGTGATCATGAAAATTTTGATTGTCGAAGATGATTTTGCAAGTAGAAAGTTGATGGAAAACCTGCTGAAAGAGTTCGGCGACTATGATTCGGTGGTTGATGGAGAGGAAGCCCTCCAAGCCTTCAGAATCAGCCTTGAGGATAAAACTCCCTATGATCTCATCTGCCTTGATATCATGCTTCCGAAACTGGACGGTCAGACCGTGTTGCGGGAGGTCCGAAGGATAGAAGAGGAACGCGGCATTTTGGGACTGGACGGTGCAAAGGTGATTATGACTACCGCTTTAGGTGATGCCGTGAATGTCATGACCGCCTTTCGGAGTCAGTGTGAAGGCTATATCCAAAAGCCGATTACGAAGGAGAAGTTGGTATCAATGATGCTCGATCTGGGGCTCCTTGCCCGCTGAAGTGGCGCCAGTTGATTCCTTCTCCGTTTCTTATCGGGCATACGGCTGTTCTTCCCAAAACAAGGTCCCAGAATTGTCCCGGAAGTCCGGGCCTCATATTGGTTTCGCTGCGAAGAAGCGCAATATTTTCCGTCGTAAAAGCTTCCTTCTCTTCAATAGTTTTAATCGCCATGATCGAACGGTTCGTCGTGGCATAATACCTCTTTTCCGACCTGCTCAGCACTTTTTTTCCGTTTCCCATTACCGCTTTGACCCTTTCGGTGCCGTATCGATCGGAAAGGGTTTGCAGTACCTCCTGTGGTTCCATGCTCTGTGATTTCCTGACCTGTAATACCATGGTTCGAAACTCCGCAGGATTAAGGGCTATCGGATCGTCGAGGCCCTTTCCCTTCTTATCCAGGGTGAAGTGTTTCTCTATGACCACTGCTCCGAGGGTTGTGGCGATGACGGGGATAAGGATGGGATCTGTGGAATGGTCGGAAACTCCCACGGGAACGCCGAAGAGGGAGGATAGGTGAGGAATGATCGCAAGATTATACTCGGCGGGATCGGCCGGATAGCTTGTAACACAGTGCAAGAGCACCGTCTCTTCGGTCCCGCAGATGTCGAGGGCGGCTTCGATATCCGAAAGGGTTGAGACCCCCGTGGAAAGTATCCTTGGGATACCGGCAAGTGCTCTCAGAAGCGGAACATGGTTGAGTTCCGGAGATGCAATCTTTACCGTCCGTACCCCGATCTCCCGTAGAATTGCGGCGCTTTGCACACCAAAGGGAGAACAGAGGAACTCAACCCCGTATTTGGTACAGCGTTCTGATAGCTCCCTATAGAACTCGGGGGGGCGCTCAAGTGCTTTGAACCGCTGAAAGATCGGTGTTGCCCCCCCGGGAAGGGTGATGGATCCGCTGTCGGGATGAAGAATCTCATCGGCAATAATGAGCTGAAACTTTGCACAGTCGGCTCCCGATTCTGCCGCCGCGGCGATAAGCTCGTCCGCTTTTACCATATCACCATGGTGGGCCGAACCAATCTCCGCAACGATCCAGGGGGCGGCGTTCGTCTTTATTTTCCGTTTTCCGGCGACCACTCTTCACTCTCTTCTATCATATGTAGTTTGAGCTTTTTCAAGGCAGATGTCAGCGATACCTTATAGATATGGGGATTAATGATACGCTTATAGGTTCTATCGAATTGAGAAAGCCCATCTTTTACCCTTTGCTGTATTTCCGGCAGTGTTTCCTTGGGCGCAATAACCTTGCCCTTTTCGATCTGTTTTTTGAGTAGCGGCTTGATAGTATCGTAGGAATCCAGAATGAAATGGGCGTTTTCATACATTGGATGGTAGAACCGATAGGCTCTCCCCGGGGCAATCTGCTCTTCGTCAAGGGCTATAAGATCGGCAATCGCCATATTCTCCGCATCAAAAAATCGCCAGACCTGCTTAATACCAGGGTTCGTGGTTTTTTCGGCGTTATTTGATAGCTTTATTGTCGGTACCATCTTGCCGCCGACCTCTTTCGCACCAAGTTTATACACGCCGGCAAGGCTTGCTTCCGAGCCTCCTGTAACCAGATGGGTGCCGACACCCCATGAATCGATCGGCGCACCATCGGACATAAGCTGATGGATGATTTCCTCTGTCAGATCGTTTGAGACGGTGATGGTACAATCTTCAAGGCCCTCTTTGTCGAGTCGTTTTCGCACCTTCTGACTTAAATAGGAGAGGTCTCCGCTATCAAGCCTGACTCCGATTGATTTACCTTTTTTCTTCATCTCTTTTCCCACTATGACGGCGTTTTCGATGCCGCTTCCTAGAGCGTCATAGGTATCGATGAGGAGTATTGCGTTGTCCGGATAGGTTTCTGCAAAGCTGCGGAAGGATTCAAGCTCATTGGGGAATGCCATCACCCAGGAGTGGGCCATGGTCCCTTTTACGGGGATATTGAAAAGCTTTCCTGCCAGGGTATTGCTTGTGGCCGCTGCTCCGCCGATGAACGCGGCCCTGCTCGCCGAAACGGCCCCGTCCCAGCCTTGGGCACGTCTGAGTCCGAACTCCAGGATAAGCCCTTCCCTGGATGCATTATAGATTCTTGCCGTTTTTGTTGCGATTAGGGTCTGGAAGTTGAGGATATTGAGAAGAATGCTTTCAATAAGTTGTGCTTCTATGAGATTCGCTTCGACCCTTACTATTGGTTCTCCGGGAAAGATAACCGTCCCTTCATTCATCGCATAAAGATCCCCGCTGAAACGAAATGTTGATAAATAATCAAGAAAATCCTTCTTAAAGATCCCCAGGGAATCGAGATAATCGATCGCCTCTTGGTCGAAGGAGAAACGGCTGAGGGTCTCGATCAGATCTCCAAGACCTGCAAAAATAGAATAGCCGCCGGAAAAGGGATTGCGGCGAAAAAACATGTCGAAAGAGACCTGTGGATTGTTTCCAAGCAGATAATATCCCTGCATCATGGTTAACTCATACAGGTCGGTAAGAAGTGCTGAGTATTTCATCTTTTTAGTCCTTGAATTAGTAATGATGGCTTCTATTATAACGCTCTTTTCTTTTTTTTTTCTACTCGACAGAGGCGCATAGGTTCAGTACTATTTACAAAAGATGTCCGCGAAACCTCAGACAAGGAGTGGAGAATATGATTTCTATCGTATGTGATGTCTGCAAAAAGGCTGTACCAAATGCCATGCCGGGGAAAAATTTTATCTATGTTACCGATAAGGCGATCTGCAAAAGCTGCGAAGCGGAGCTTGAAGAAAAAACAAGGGCCGCGCTTACAAAAGATCCCCAGTACTCCCTGGCGGGTTTCCAGTCTCACTATCTTGGAATCCTCAGAAAAATGTGCGGTTAAGCCTACCTGCTGACGCAAAAAGAGGCTGCTTCTTTTATGTGAAGCAGCCTCTTTTTATCAAGAATTTTTGTTGATTTATGTTTCGCGAGCCTTGATTTCCGAAAAACCGGTGTAAGGAACCAGTTTTTCCGGGATACGTATCGATCCGTCTTTCTGTTGAAAGTTCTCCAGGATGGCGATGATTGCTCTACTTACGGCTATCGCCGTACCGTTGAGCATATGGAGGTAGCGATTACCGCTTTCGGTTTTCATTCTGACACCGAGACGCCGGCTCTGATAGTCGGTACAGTTGCTGGTGCTTGTCACCTCTCCCCATTCACCGTCATCTCCCCGGCCGGGCATCCACGCTTCGATATCGAACTTTCTATAGGCTGGGGCTCCGAGGTCGCCGGTACAGGTATCGACGATGCGGTAGGGGACTTCCAAACCCTGAAAAATTTCTTCTTCTATGGCAAGCAGCGAATGATGCATTGCTTCGCTCTCTTCCGGGGTGCAGTAGACAAACATTTCAACCTTTGTGAACTGGTGCACCCGATAGAGTCCCTTCGAAAACTGTCCCGCGGCCCCGGCCTCTCTTCTGAAACAGTGCGAGAGACCTGCCAGTTTAATGGGAAGCCTCTGCCCGTCAATCAGCTCCCCGGCATGATAGCCCCCCAGGGTAATCTCTGCGGTACCGACGAGACAGGTGCCGGTACCCTCCAGGGTGTAGATGTTGCTCTCTTCACCCCGGGGGTTGAAACCTATCCCCTCGACGATCTCTTCCCGTGCCAGATCCGGGGTGATCGTCGGGGTGAAGCCATGCCCGGTAAGGATATCCAGGGCATAGCGGACAAGGGCAAGTTCGAGAAAAACCCCTTCGTTCCGCAGGTAGTAGAATTTCTGGCCTGTCACCCGACTGGCCGTTTCAAAGTCGACGATATCAAGGGCGGAGCCCAGTTCCACATGGTCCTTTGACGGAAAATCAAAGTGAGGAACCGTTCCCCAGCGTTTGATCTCCAGGTTGTCTTTGTCCTCTTTACCGACGGGAGCATCGGGGTGGGCCATATTCGGAATAGCCGAGGTGTAACGCTGCAAGGCTGTTTCGGTCTCTTCGAGGGCTTTTTCAAGCTCGGCGATGGAGCCTTTGAGTCCCTTACCGTCTTCAATGAGCTTTGTCCGCTCCTCCTGGGATAGTTTTCCCTTCATCGCCCGGGCGTTCTCGTTCCTGGCCCTTCGTTTTTCCTCGACGGAACGCAGCAATTCATTGCGTTTGTCGTAGAGCCTGACGGCTTCGGCGGCATCAACCTTCATATGCCGGTTGATGATGTTTTGCTGAACCTCTGCAAGATGTTCTTTTACGAATTTCATTTCAAGCATATCATGCCTTTCCTTTTTCCATGGTCTCTGCTTTTTCCGTAGCACAACGTACCGCATCCATGATAAGAGAGGTAAAAGCCCCTTTCTCCAAGGCTGCAATACCCTTTATGGTGGTTCCTCCTGCGCTTGTTACCCGGGTTATCAGTTCGGCAGGGTTCGCCCCGGTCTCTTTTACCAGTTCTGCCGCCCCAAGGAGTGTTTCTACGGCAATGGTAAGGGCCTTGGGGTAGGGAATGCCATTTTCTGTCCCTCCCAGCGCCAGGGCATGAATAAAGGAAAACACATAGGCGATACCCGAACCGGAGAGCCCGGTAAATGCCGAGATAAGCGATTCGTCAAGCAATACGGCATCTCCCAAAGATCCGGCAACGGTTTGAGCCTCTTCGAGAAAATCGGGATCGGTTCCCTCGAGAGCGGCAACGGCGACGATACTTTTGCCTATTTTTGCCGCGATATTAGGCATGAAGCGGATCACCGAGCTTCCCGGAAAAAGATGTTCTATCGTCTGAATCGATCGACCCGCCGCAATCGAGATGAGCCGGAGTCCTTCGCAATCCTTGCCGATTTCCCGTGCAAGGCCTTCAAGGTGCTGTGGCTTTACGGCAAGGACCATGGTTCCCGATTCTTGTTTGACTGTCTGAATTACATCCTTCGGACTTTGGGCAAAGGTTCCGCCTATCTCTTCTGCCAGCGCCTGACCGGTCTTGCGGTTGATATCAAAGAGAACAATTCCGGTTGAGGGATGAGCGGCATGAACACCTGTTGCAATGGCCGTCCCCATCACCCCTGTACCGATAATTCCTATGGTATGCATCTTTCTCTCCTTTTAGCTAAAGAGAGTACCATGCCGATTTATCAGTGAAAAGAGGTTAATCCAATCCTCCTTTTTCCATGAGGCCGGGGAAGTCGTGTTGCCGATAGGCTTCATAGGCCATGATGGCGACGGCGTTTGAGAGGTTCAGTGACCGGGCCTCGGCGACCATAGGGATCCTGACGGTTGTGTCCCGATGCATCTTTAGCATTTCTTCGGGAAGCCCTGCCGTTTCTTTGCCGAAGAGAAGAAAGAGGCGATCGGGATAGCTGATGTGATCGTAGCGCAAGGGGGCCTTTTTCGAAACAAGGTAAAGGTTTTCGTTTCCATAGTCGTTGAGAAAGGCTTGAAGGCTGTCGTGATGATGCACCTTTAAAAGATGCCAGTAATCGAGTCCCGCTCTTTTGAGATAGCGGTCCGATGTGGAAAATCCAAGGGGATGAACGAGGTGAAGATCGGCCCCGAGAGCACCACAGGTGCGGGCGATGTTTCCTGTATTTTGTGGAATCTCCGGTTCCACCAGGACAATATGCAAATCCATGTCGCTCATTGTAACGAGCGGGGCTTCTTTCGTCCAGGAAATCGATTGCCCTCTTCTTTTTCGGTTGGTACTATAAGCTATGGAAGATATAAAGCGGTTTCGTGTAAAGAAGCAGGAAAAGGATGATGATGTCTATTTTTCCATTGCCTGGTCTCATCTCACCAAAGCCGAACGCTATACAATTTTAGGTTCGGCTCCTTCCATGGCAGGGGTCTATGAACTCTATTACCGGGAGCCGGGAGGGGCCCTGAAACAGCTTTTTTTCCAGATGGCATGGTATGGCGGTATTCGGGAACATCTGCGACGGGACATCGACCCCACACTCCTGGATGATGCCCCCATTCAAAAGGCAATTGTCGAGGTCAATTCCTGCTTTTTTCGTTATTCGCTTATGGAAGATATCCACGACATGGAGGATCTCTGTTTTTTCTTTTCCCGAAAAGCTCCTCCCGACAAAAAAGAACTGCCGAGTCACTCCGGTCGTTATCGCAAAATTTATGTTCGGGAAATAGATTCTGACCGTCTGGTTACCTTCTAGATCGCTATCGGTTTTTCTATGTTAATAGTGTCTCACAAGTCGCAGCCGTGCCACGCTGAAAAGGTCGCTTCTGTTTTTTTCCACGTTGCGTTTTTCCACGGAATTCGTGTAGCCGCTTGCTTCGAGGAGCAGAAACTCTTGTTCACTTACCGCAATAATAAGCGCGACATGGGTGATTTCCCCCGTTTCCGACTGAAAGAAGGCGAGATCTCCAGGCATCGGATCTGAAATGGGGCTGGAGTACTGGTGGGCAAGTTCCTGTGCATTTGCATCCCCGAAGGGAATGTCAAATTCCGATGCCTCCACGGCCTTGCTGTAAAGATAGACGATAAGGCCGGAACAGTCGAAGGCGGCAGGGCCCTTTGCTCCGAAACGATAGGGAGTACCGATCAGCAGGATCCCCTGTTCCACCGCCGCCTTTCGTATCCCGGCAGGGGCATCCGAGCTTATGTCGATTGGGACCAGCGTGTCGATGATGATCATGATTACGGCAAAGATGAGAAGCCCGACTACCACCATGATGTGTCGTGAACGGTCCATAAATTCTGTATACCACAATTCTCCACCATGATACAATGGCGCCGATGAAGCGTTACTGCCTTGTTGTTCTGCTGCTTGAGCTTTCCTTTTTTTCCTTATCGGGTCAAGATTGGGACCTTGCCTTGAAACTGGCTCCAAAAGATGCTCTTCTTCTCGCCGACAATGTACCTGTCTATCCTATTACGATCGAGACGCCTGAGGCGGTAAGGCTGTATCGCTTCACAGCACGCTTCCCCGAGGTGTTGAAACTCTCCGCACCGGGATATCGTGATCGCCTGCTCCGCCATCCCTCGCTTTCCGGCCCTCTTAGCAGATTGCGTCCCCGAATGGATCTCCAGGTCAAATTGGAACCTCGTTCTTCTTCGCTTGGCTTTATAGGCTTTATTCAGACGGGGAGTCAGCCGAAAAGTGTGCTTTTTGTGGAGGGGGGAAGGAGAATTGCCACGGCCCTTTTGGATGGTTCGGGAATAGAGGTTTTCGACAGCTCCAGCTTCGAAGCCGTTGCCTCCTCGTCTCCGGCCCTAAACGATGCCGATCGACTCGGTTTTGTAGAGATGGTGGAGCTACCCGAACGGCGTGAACTTTGGGTCTCACAGATGACGACCGGAAAGATTCACATCTTTGAAACCGGGGCCTATCGTTTCAAGCAATCGATTTCCGCCGGAGGCCGTTGGCCGAAGGTCCTGATTACCGATCCTTCGCATAGTAAGGTCTATGTCTCTCACTGGACCGGCCGAAGCGTTGCCGAAATAGATGTTGCCACCCGTAGGGTCCTCCGCACCTTTTCTGTGGATGGCATTCCCCGCGGCATGGCGATTTCCCCTGACGGAGAAAAGCTCTATATTGCAAATTTCAGCGATGGCAATATTGAGGTCGTCGATCTTTGCACCGGGGAGGGGCACAGTATAGAAACAGGACCGGGCGCCATGCGCCATCTTGTTATCGATACCGCCGGGCGGCGCCTCTATTTTTCCGATATGTATTACGGCAGTGTCGGAAGCATCGATACAAGGACGGAGCGGCTCCTTTGGCGGCGGAGAATCGGGTCGAATGTAAACACCATTGCCTTAGATTCGCAGGAACGCTGTTTGTACGCCTCTGTCAGGGGGAAAAACGGGCCACGAGGCTATCTTTATGCTGGAGATGAGTTCGGATCTCTTGTCCGTCTTGATGCACGATCGGGCAGGGTTCTCGACATGGTGTGGGGAGGAAATCAGCCCACGGGACTGGACCTTTCACCCGACGGATCCCTGCTTGCCTTTAGTGATTTTCTCGATCATCGTCTTGAACTTTACCAGGTCGAAGAAAACGCGCCTTAATAATCTTGTTTCCCTTCTTGCGGATATTCAATACCGCCTCTTCCACCTGTTTTTTTCGTTCCCAGGGATCTTCAAAGAGGTCGGATTGACTTGCACCATGCTCGCTTAGACCGGAAACGCCGATACCTATCAATCGGATATCCGATGTTCCGTCCCATCGCCACTGTAAAAGTTGCTGTGACAATTCAAAGAGCTCTTCGGCGGAGGAGAGTGATCGTTTAAGGGTCTTTTGTGCGGTTGTTGTTTTAAAATCGGAAAAACGCACCTTGATAAAGGCTGTGTATGCCTTTCCCTTCTCGGAGAGAAGGCGAAAGAAAACCTGATGGGAAAGATCCAGCAACACCGTGTGGATAAGCTCGTGGTCGTGGGTGTCGTGCGGGAAGGTCGTTTCGTTGCTGATCGATCGACTTTTCGGTTCGTCGGTAAAGATTCCCGGATCAATTCCACGACACGCACGATAGAGAAAGGCTCCTGTTCCATCCCCCAAAAGCCTTTTCAGATTCTGTTCCGAAAGGCTTCTAAGCTCTTTGACGGAACGGATATTCAGATCGTTAAGCCTTTCCAGGGTTTTTTTCCCCAATCCCCACAAGGCTCTCAGTGTGAGGGTATCGATAAATGCTTCTTCATCACCGGGGAGAATCCGTACCAGGCCGTCGGGTTTCCCAGCTTCCGAGGCAAGTTTCGCAAGGAAGCGGTTCTGGGCAATACCAATCGATATCGTGAGATCCGTAGTTTCCCGTACCAGCTCCTTGATGCTGCGCGCCACTGCCTCGGGCGGCCCAAAAAGCCGTTCGGTGCCTGTAAGATTGAGAAAAGCCTCATCAACAGAGATTTGTTGAATCTCCGGTGTGAATCGGGAAAACAGGGCCATGATGGTACGGCTTACCTCCTGATAACGTTTCATCCGTACCGGTAAATAATGGGCCTTGGGACAACGGCGGTAGGCTTCCGAGATAGGCATTGCGGAGTGGACACCGAAACGGCGGGCTTCGTACGAGCAGGCGGAAACGACCCCTCGTCCACCCGGAGCGGCTCCAATGATTACTGGCTTTCCCTTTAGCTCCGGCTTATCCGCCTGTTCCACCGAGGCGTAGAAAGCATCCATATCAACATGAAAAAAGATCGGTTCACACCGCCTGCTCATTTGAGTGGCACCGACTGTCGAAGTATCGTCGAAGCGTGAACATCGAAGCCATTTCTATCAAAATCGGGAAGCGGGAGTCTTGCTTCCGGATAATAGAGTTCCAACTCCAGTGTTCCCGCAAAATTCCTGGGAAGGGTAACATCAAGAGTAAAAGGGAGAGAAGGAAAATTTTCTATAAGGAAACGAACCGATTTTCTGTCGGCCGCCATTGACCACTGCCTGGACGCGTCGAGAACCGTAAATGGCTCTTCGCTTCGAATAACGGCTGTCAATGTAGCCGCCGGCCCCTCTCCCTTCATATCGATTGAATAGCTTTTTCTCGATAAGAAAGGCTCCGATTCGATCTCGACGGTAAGGGGAAAGGTTTCGACCGATTGTGTAATAACGTCTTCGGTCCCTTCGATGGTATGGCCGTCGATCTGAAAAGCGGGTATTGGAATAGGGCTGGTAAAGATGAGATCGGCTTGTTTCTCGTTCGGCAAGAGTTCCTGTTCGATATTCAAGGGCAGCTTACTATTCTTGGGAAGAGGCGAGGCCTTAAGAATGTATATTCCGGAGATAACGGCGGAACTCATTGCAACAAGTTCCAGGCCGATTGTTATCGCTTTCGTGATTTTGGGTGAAGGATGATGAAAAAGGTAACGTATCCTGATAGTCATCAACAGATAGGGTAAAAGATGGACCGCCATAATGAGATTTCCCAAAAACGGTGAGAGAAGAAGAAACTGTACGGCCCTGTAGGCTGGAAGCGTAAAGATACCGTAGAGCCCCAGGACCATGGGAAATAACGACAGCAGCAGAAAGCAGAGTTTGAGCATTCTGTGACGGACGATGGTAAAGAAAAAAACGCAGACAAAGGTCGAGATGATAAAAGAGGTAAGGCCTATATCGAAGAATGAGATGATTATAATATCGGCCAGAAGAAAGAAAAGGGCCGATGCCGAATAAAAGCTTCCTCTTCGACTAAAGGGCAAGCGTCCGAAAAGACGGTGATTGAGAAAGAACAAAAGACTTGCAATTGAAATTTTAAACCAGAGAAAGGCCGATGGATGGACCCTCCAGAGCTGATCATTGTCGCGAACTATTCCTGCGACTCCAAGAAGAAGCGTTGAGAAAAGCAAAAACACAAACAGGGCGGTGACCAAGAGAGGAATGGACCACACATGTCGCAAAAGGGTCTTTAGATACTTTTTGAAGCGGCCTACCGCTATGAAGGGATAGGTAAGAATGCCGGCAAAAACAACAAGGAGAAAGAGCAGGTAGTTTCGTTCCGAAATAATGAGGCTTTTATGACGATTTCCGAGTATGAGGTAGTGATTATCCTGGTATGAAGGAATCGGCTCCTTCCCTGTAAGCGAGCGGAGAAAGAGGGCCACGTTCCCTTCTTCCCAATGCCCTGTTCCCTTTCCCCGAATTTCGATGGCGGGGTAACCCGCCTGAAGATATGGATCGATGGGGGAGGGCCCGTCCTGTAAGTCGAGGCGGTTGAGTCTCGTCTGTGCATCGGCAAAATACCAGGGGGAAGCCGAATCATTCAGGGCTTTCCTGATCTTGGCATACAGCCATGAGGGGGAAGGCTTCCCCGATCCTGCCGGTATAACGGCCAGCGTTGCCGGAGGCGTGGGAAAGGAGAGGTAGACGAACATGACCGGCTCTTTGGGATAGAAGGTTTCGAGAAAGGTCAGAGAACCCGCAGGAAGGAATCCCTTCCCGTCGGGGCCAGGTTCTGTCTCTTCGGTCGATCGCAGGAAAAGCCGGTCGGAAAGGGGATCAGGAGGAGGAAACTCTCCTCCGAGAAAAAGTACCTCGACACTTTTTGCCCCGGGCTTCGATGCCGCCTCTTTCACTATCTCCAGTCCCGCCTCTATACCTGCGGAATAATCTTGTTCCTGCGTTGCTCGATAGGGATGATTGAGGGGGACAAGAAAAATAACGGTTCCCAGTCGCGGCTCACTTCCTTGGATATGTACCGAAATCGAAACGCTTTGGGAAACAACAGGCCCCTCTTCCTGCGTAAGCAACTTGGGATCCGTCCCGTAGCTACGGAGTATCTCCAGCAGGGAGGCGACGGCTCTTTTTTCTCCTTCGCTATTTTCATAGCGCGGAAAGATTGACATGTGATAAGATTGCACCGGGAAAGAGATGAGAAAAAAAAGAAAGGGCAAAAGAAGCTGCTTGCTTTTCATTTTTTCTAACCATACGGGGTTGATGCCTTGAGGTCAAGCGGATAGGATGGAAGATATGCAGGTGTTGCGGGAAATCGCAGAAAGACGGACAACAAGGGGTTTTATTGATGAGGTACTGGATCAGGAGACCATAGATAGAATCCTTGAAGCCGGCAGACGGGCTCCATCAGCAAAAAACCGGCAACCGTGGCGTTTTATTGTCATACGTTCCCAAGCCGTTCGGGAAAAGCTCTACGATGCCGCCTACCAGCAGGATCATGTCGGCGAGGCTCCGGTTATTATTGCACTTTGTTCCACCAATGTAGACTACAGAATGCCCAACGGCCACGATTCCTATCCCATGGATATCGCCATTGCCGCGTCGTTTATGATGGTTCAGGCCGAGGCCGAGAATGTGGGAAGCCACGCTTTAGGGACCTACAATGAGACCATTGTTAAGGAAATCCTTTCGGTCCCTTATTCCATGCGGGTGCCCCTTCTTTTGCTTCTGGGAAAGAGCCGCCACCGCCCCCCCCTCGGAGAGCGGAAGCCCCTGTCTCAGATTGTTGCTTACGACCACTGGTAGGATTTTGCCGCTCGTATCTTGTGACGATCGGCAGCGAGATGCAGTAGCCTTGTTAACAGCTCCCCATAGGCCACACCCCCGTTTTCACACATCTTGGGGAACATGCTGATTTTCGTAAAACCCGGTATGGTATTGATCTCGTTGAGAAGCACTTTTCCCGTTGTCTCTTCATAAAAGCAGTCTACCCGTGCAAAGCCCTCAGCCTCCGCGACCCGATAGGCCCGTGCACTGATCTGTCTCACCATTTTTTGCTGCTCCTCGTTGAGGGAGGATGGGATGAGTAAATTTGCCCCATCCGGATCACGATACTTGGCATCATAGTCGTAAAAATCGTGAGACGGGATGATCTCTCCCGGAGCAAATGTAGTAAGTTCCTGATTGCCGATAACCGAACACTCAATCTCTTTAGCCTTTACCGCGGGTTCTATCAAAAGCTTGTCGTCGAAGGAGAAGGCCTTTTCTATTGCCTCATACAGCGCCTCTTCCGTTTCGCAGCGGGAAACCCCGACCGAAGAACCTGCTCTTGAGGGTTTTACAAAAAGCGGAAAGGAGAATCGATCGAGGGCCCTGCGAACGGACGCTGCCGCACCTTTTGAGCGCTTCCAGCTGGCCTCCCTCAATTCTTCAAAAGGCACCACCGGTAAGCCTGCCTGAATCCATATGCGTTTGACGGCGGCTTTATCCATACAAAGGCTGCTTCCAAGCACGCCCGCTCCCGCATAAGGAAGATCGCAGAGTTCCAGAAGCCCCTGTACGGTTCCGTCTTCTCCGAATGTTCCGTGCAGGACCGGAAATACAAGCTCGATATCCAGCGGTTTATCCATTGTACGAAGGCCTCCAGCGGGAACAGCATATACCCTGTTCTTTTCTTTTCGCTCTACCGCGAAACCGCCCTCTTTATCGTCATACAGGGGCTGCGGTTGGAAAAACCACGCCCCATCCTTGTCTACGGCAATGAGAAGGACATCGAATCGTTCTGTATCTATATGCTTGAAAACCGATGCCGCCGATACCAGGGAAACCTCGTGTTCTCCCGATTTTCCACCGAACAGCAGCGCAACTTTGATCTTTTCCATGGCATTGACATTCCTTTTCTTTGTGTATGACTATTAGGTAGGATGAATCGTCAAAAAAAGCAAGGGGGCTGTGTGGCTGAACCAACCGATCGTTACTTAGTTCGTGTAAAAAAAAGAAGGGCCAAACTGAAAACAGCTTTCGATCCTGCTGGTTTGGCAATCTTAGCCTATTTCCTTCTCTTTTGTCTTGCCTATATCTTAAGTCCGACCATTACCGGTGCTCTTACCCTCGGATGGTACCTTTCCCTGATTATCGAAGTACCGGCCCGAATACTTTACAAGATCAAGATTTTTCCCTACCGTCTCGCCATCACTCTTTCTTCCCTTATTATCTTTTCGATTCTCATTTTCGGTATAAGCGGGATTATTCCCATCATCCTTGATGAAGGACGTAAGCTCTTTCCTGTTCTTCGCGATTCCTTTAGCTCCTTCTCCGTTCCGGATTTTTTTCGGCAGAATCCCTTTGGCCAGGAGCTTATGGACGGCATCAGGCAGGCCGTTTCCAGCTTAATGCAGAAAACCGCCGAGTTGGGGGTGAGCATCGTCAATGGTATCTTTCAGCGCCTGCCGGGGATCTCAACTTCGCTTATTATTTTTGTCATTACCGCGGCCTACTTTACCTCCCTCTTACCGGTTTTTAAGAAGAACCTTTGGCGTTTTCTACCCGCCTCGGGCAGAGAGCGTGCACGCTCCTTCCTCTCTGAGGTCTACGGTGATATCCGTCATTTTATCGCGGGACAGATGATTGTCGCCCTTTTTGTCGGTATAGCCGTCTGGCTGGGAATGCTTTTTGTAGGAATCCCCTATGCGATGTTTATTGGATTCCTTTCCGCTCTTACCAATTTTATTCCATATATGGGGATCATTGTGGCCGCCGTCCCTTCTCTCATTCTTGGTCTCAGCCACGGCGGATTGATCGGGCTTTTAAAGGTGACGCTGGTCCTCGTTGCGGTCAATCAGTTCGAAGGATGGGTTTTGAGCCCGAAGATACAGGGAAGCAGGATGAAGCTCAACTGGTTTGCCATCATCCTTGCGATTTTGCTTAGCGGAACGCTACTCGGAGTCGTCGGTATTCTCATTGCGATCCCTTTGGTCGTCTTCTTTAAACGTTTCTGGGTGTGGTATGTCCAAGAGGCCTTGCAGAGAATGTGACCGCCTATTCCCCTTTCCCGGTAAGCTCTCGCAGGAGTTCTCTCGCCCTTTCCTCCTCGTCCCAGGGGACCGGGCCGTCTGCATAGATGATGGATCCTTCATGTCCTTTTCCCAGAAGAAGGATGCAGTCATCCTGCTTCATCATGGAAAAGGCGTAGCGCATTGCCTCTTTTCTATTCTCGATCAAAAAGAGGTTTTTCCCTTTCGTTTTGTTGCGGCACCCCGAAGCGACTTCCTGCAGAAGGGCCATCGGATTTTCTCCCCTCGGATCTTCGTCGGCCAGGACGATGACATCGCAATACTCGTCGGCTATGGAGCCGAGAATGGGCCGTTTTTCCAGATCTCGTTCTCCGGCCGAAGAGAATAGGGCAAAGAGCCGGCCCCTGACAAGGGGGCGAATGGCCGGAAATAATCGCCTAAAGGCTCCCGGAGTATGGGCATAATCGACGATAACCTGAAACGTTTGTCCCTCGTCCACCGGAACCATTCGTCCTTTCACCGCTTTGAGTCCCGGAAAAAGCGGCTCCAATGCCTTAGGCTCAATCTCTTCCAGCTCGCAGAGGGCCGCGCTTGCCGCAAGGATGTTGTCTACATTAAACCGTCCCGCCAGGTTGAGCTCGACTCGTGCCTCGCCTGCCGGGGCCTCTAAGGTAAAGGCAATGGATGCCGGGGTTTCTTCGATACCACGGGCCCTGTAATCGGCCTTCATTGCTCCCGCTGCGCTATAGAAGGAGATCGACCTGCAGCCGGATGCAGCTCCGGCAAAAAGATTGTGGTTCGTATCGTCGATATTGATAACGGCTATACCCTGGTTTTTTCCCGTCATGCGGAAAAGGTTGGCCTTGTCGTCCATATACTGTTCCATGGTGCCGTGAAATTCCAGATGTTCATGGCTGATGTTCGTGATCACCGCCGCATCGTAACGGATGTCTCCCAAACGATTGTTTTTGGGAGAGAGACCGTGGCTGGTGGATTCAATGACCGCGTGGCTGCAGCCTGCCTTCACCATGGACCTGAGGGCCTTGTGGATCTCGGTGGCCTCGGGAGTCGACTGCCGAAAATGGTTCTTTACCGATTCTCCCCCCGTATTGAACTGGACCGTGGAGAGGAAACCGCATTTCAGCCCCATACCGGTCAGGAGTTGATGAAGAAAGGAAACGGTCGAACTCTTTCCGTCGGTACCGGTAACCCCGATCACCTTCAGAGCCTCCGAAGGATAATCGTAGAAGGCCGCCGCTATCGGACTCATGGAGGTCCTGCTGTTCGTTACCTGCAGATATGCGATCTCCGGGTGATAGAGGGGAAGGGGAACCTGATGGACTACCGCTCTTGCCCCCGCGGCAATTGCTTGTTCGACAAAGGCATGGCCATCCGCATGAAGGCCGGGAAGGGCAAAATAAAGGTCTCCCTCGCATGTATTCCTGCTGTCGTAACTTAGCCCACTGATGAGGGCGTCGGTTTTACCGTTTCGTGCTTCTATGTTGATATCACCTGTGATTGCTGATAGGCTCTTTTTCATATTGGCATCCTATCAGCTGCTTGTGCTTTGAGCAATAATGGGGGAGTGAGTGTGCACGAGGCTTATGTGACAGATCAGCTTATTGCCTACATCGGAAATAAACGGCGCCTTCTTCCTTTTTTTAATGATGTATTTGCAGAGCTTGAGAAGCTTACCCCGATTAGAAACTTTCTCGACCCCTTTGCCGGTAGCGGAGCGGTGAGCCGGCTTGCAAAAAGCAGGGGCTACCGTGTCCTCGCCGGTGATCTTGAGGAGTATTCAAGGCTTCTTGTTTCCGCTTCAGTGGCTCCTTCCCCTAAGGTGGCCGAGGAGCTGCTTGCTCCCTTCGGCGGCTTTTCATTGTATGCGACGCTTCAGCGGATTGGAGAACAGGAAAGCCCGAGCTTGCAGTCCTACATCAGTCGCTATTATGCTCCCGCGTCCACAGAACATGCCGATTATCGCCGCGAGCGGCTTTTCTATACCAGAGAGAATGCCCTTTTCATCGATAGGGTTCGTGAGCATATCGAAACCCTGATCCCTGGCAATCCTACCGAGCCGAACCTGCGTCTGGCCAAGGATCTGATGATTGCCCCGCTCTTGTACGAGGCTGCTACCAAGGTCAACACATCGGGGGTGTTTAAGGCGTGTCATAAGGGTTTCGGAGGCCATGGCCGGGATGCCTTGAAGCGGATCACCTCGCCGTTGCGTCTCTCCGTCCCTCCGCTTATCGCCGGGCCTTCCGGCTCGGCTGCCTTTCGCTGCGATGCAGCAAGGCTCTTATCCGAATATCCCTTTGATCTCTGCTACATCGACCCTCCCTACAATCAACATCAGTACGGTAGCAACTATCATCTGCTCAATACCATCGCCCTCTGGGATAAACCCCCGATCGGAAACGATTTGGATGCAGCAGGGCATCTTATTCATAAGGCGGGAATCCGTTCCGACTGGAAGGCCACCCGCTCGGCCTTTTGTTCGAAATCCACGGTGGCAGGGGCTTTTCGGGAACTTATGGAACTATCACATGGCCGTCTGATGGCTTTTAGTTACAGCAGTGATGGAATTTTTCCCCTTGAAGAACTCTTCGATCTCTTGAGCCAATATGGATCGGTATCGGTCTACAGCAGCGACTACACCGTTTACAGGGGAGGGAGGCAAAGCCCGACAAAGTCGAATCGAAATATCGAGCTTCTCTTTGTCGTCGACAGGGGATCGGGCGGATCTCGGAACCCTGCCGGTCATAATCTTTTACACCGGCTCCTCCTTCTCCGGGAAGTCGAATCTCTATTGTCCGAGGCCTTTGTTCCTCAGCGGCTTATCTCCTGTTTTCGTACTTCAGCGGATCAGGTGGAACTGTGTTCCGGATTCTCGATAAAAAGCGACCGCCTTTACCGTTTCTCCCTTTTTCCTGGTGAAACACTGGACCGTCTTCGTGAAGAGAAGCTGGAGCAGGTGATAAAAGGGCTGAAAGATGCTCGATGCAGAGACAGGATGGAAGAGGCCGAAGTCCTTCGACGGCTGATCATTGAGCAGCCGAAACGGGGAGATGAACGTCGACTTATTTCCTGCTTGAGAAAAATGGCCCATAAAAAGTATCGGGCCCTCTGGGAAACGGAAGTGGCAAAGACAAAAGAGCTTATCGTCGAAGATCCGATTCGTTTTTCCTCCCTGAAAGCGGAGCTTTCGGCTCTCGAGGCTCTTGCCCATCGCCGGTTCTCCGGCTGATCACCAGGATTCGGTACACTATGGGGAGCACAAAAAAACCGGCGGCAAAAGCCGCCGGTTCTACTCTATTCCGAAAGCGACTCTATCGCCCGTCCTCGTTGTAGAGATAATTGAAGTATTCCATATCTGTGCTGAGTGTCTTGTTGAATTTCGGAAGGGTCTTTCGATAGCTTTCGATGCTTCTCCAGAAATTAAAAAAATTAGGATCGGTCTCATAAGCATCTGCATAGATCGTCGTTGCCGTTGCGTCTGCGGTACCCTTAATGGTCTCCGCCTCTTCGTAGGCCTTGGAAAGGATCTGCTTTTTCTCGTTTTCAAGACGTCCAAGCAGAATCGCTTTCTGCCCTTCACCGTAGGAGCGGTAGGCTTCGGCAATCTGGTTTCGTTCCTTTTTCATTCTTTCATAGACGCTGTTGGTCAACTCATCGGAATATCGTATCTGACGAAGTACCACATCTATCAACTCTATTCCGAATTGAGGCATAAGTTCCGCCGTCGCACTGAACATATCCCGACTGAGCTGCTCTCTGCCCCTGCTTACTTCCTCATAATTTTGATTCGTAAAGGTAAGCTTTTTCAACTCTTCAAGGTTAACTTCATCCTGGCTGACCGCACTATCTCCCTGGCCAATAGTGGGAACGCGGTCGATATCGTTGATGATATTGCTGTTTCGCACAGCTTCCCGTAGGTTGTTCTGACTGATAACGGTACGTACCGAAGAGTCGATGATGCCGTCAAGCCTGGAGTATCCTCCCTCAAGGGTGGAAAGTGATTCGTAGAATTTTTTGGGATCATTGATACGCCATCGAGCGGTGGTGTCGACCCAAATAAACTGATTCTCTTTTGTGGGAATCCGCTGTGCATCTCCATCCCAACCAAGTATTCGTTTCGGATACTTAACCACGTTATCGATCAGAGGGATCTTAAATTTCAGGCCCGCATTCTGTTCCACATCCACAATGGCTCCGAATCGAGTGACTACAGCCTGTTCCCCTTCGTTGATCACATAAAAGGGGCCGATGAGCACGAAAATGATAAAGGCGATAAATACGACGACCAAAACTGTTACAAGCTTTTTCACTGCTGACCTCCCGCCTGCTGGAGGCTCTTTAAAGGAATGAAGTTTTGGAGATGCTTATCAATCAGGTCGGTACCCTCGGCATCGGCAAAGGTGTCTTCCATCATTTCGATGTAAAGGCGCCGTTTGGTGATTTCAGGACTCTTTCTGTATTCACGCTCCACCGAGAGAAATCGGGCAACATCACCGTTTGCCTGGTTCTCGCGTTCCGCCGCATAACCATGGGCTTCCTGGGTTATCCGTTGAGCCTGTCCCCGTGCCTTGGGAATTTCCTTGTTGTACTGCTCTTTCCCCTCGTTGATGAAGCGTTCCATGTCCTGAACCGCCGCATTCACATCCTCAAAGGCTTCCTGTACCTCTCCCTCAGGGGGTACGGTATTTTGCAGTTTGACCGTAGTCACCGTTATGCCGAGGCCGTACTGATCATACTTCTGCTGCATCAGCTCTTGGGCCTGGATTTCGATATTACTCCGTTCCGAACCGATGACATCAAGGATGGCTCGGTCTCCCACAAGCTGGTTGATTATCGATTGGCTGATATCCCGAATCGTCTGGTTTTGATCGTTTACGTTGAACAGCCACGCCTTGGGATCGGAAATGCGGTACTGGATGATCCATTCGACATCGATGATGTTAAGATCCCCGGTAAGCATGATCGATTCTTCTGGAAAGTCTCCAGGGGCATAGATTGTATCGATTCCCGACCGCTGCGTTCGGAAACCGAACTCTTTTTTCTGGACAACCTGGGTCGGTACATTATAGTTATGTTCGATTCCGAAAGGCATTTTAAACTGGAGCCCCGGCCCTACAATCCTATTAAATTTACCGAGCCTTAAAACGACAGATTGTTCGCTTCCGTCGACTTTGAAAAAGCTCGACATAACGCTGCCTACAACGGCGATCACAATGATCGCAATAATCACCAGACGGGGACTGAGAGTGATTTGCGGCCCCTTGCCTGGCGTAACATCGCGTTCTGGCATACTACCTCCTTTGGTCAGAGTATTCCTTTTTACAAGGTAGCTTCTCATAAGGTCATAGTCAAGGAAAGCTCTGCAATATTGCGTTTGTCCTTCCTGGGCGATATTGCATAGCATGCCTTCATCGCGCTATAGTTTTGCTACTATGAAGAAGAAACGACTGATTACCTCGGCTCTCCCGTACGTAAACAATATTCCTCATCTTGGAAACCTCATTCAGGTTCTCTCTGCAGATGTTTTTTCACGATTTTGTCGCTTAAGGGGCTATGAAACCCTTTATGTCTGCGGTACCGATGAATATGGGACCGCTACGGAAACAAGAGCACTTGAAGAGGGTGTTTCCCCGAAAGAGCTCTGTGACCGTTATTACAAAATCCATTCGGAGATCTATTCTTGGTTTAATATTGCCTTCGATCACTTTGGAAGGACATCGACCCAATGGCAGACCGATATTGTCCAGGATATTTTTAAAAAGGTCGATGCCGCCGGTTATATTACCGAACAGACCATCGAGCAGCTCTACTGTGAATCCTGCGACCGCTTTCTTGCCGATCGCTTTGTAAGGGGCACCTGTCCCCACTGCGGCTATGAAGATGCCCGCGGCGATCAGTGTGAGAACTGCGGCAAGCTGTTGGATCCCACGGACCTCATCGATCCACGCTGTGGCTTATGCGGTCAGACACCGAAACTCAGGTCGACCCGCCACCTCTATCTCGATCTGCCGAAGATCAGGCCGAGGCTTGAGGAATGGATCGATAAAGCGTCGGTCGAGGGCTTCTGGGCTCGTAATGCGATTCAGATGACCCGCAGCTGGATACGGGACGGCCTCAAGGAGCGTTGTATCACCCGGGACCTGAAGTGGGGAATTCCCGTGCCGAAGCCCGGCTATGAGGGAAAGGTCTTTTATGTCTGGTTCGATGCCCCTATCGGATATATCTCCATTACCGCAAACCTCACCGACGAGTGGGAAACGTGGTGGAAAAATCCCGATGAGGTTGACCTGTTCCAGTTTATAGGGAAGGATAACATCCCTTTTCATACCGTTATTTTCCCCTCATCACTCATTGCCAGCGGGGACAACTGGACCCTTCTGCACCATATGAGCAGTACCGAATATCTCAATTATGAGAGCGGGAAATTTTCCAAGAGTAAGGGGATCGGCGTATTCGGAACCGATGCCCGGGATACCGGTATTCCTGCGGATGTATGGCGTTTCTACATCTTTTACAACCGTCCGGAGAAGTCAGACGCTCTCTTTACCTGGAGCGATTTTCAGGAAAAGGTGAACGGCGAATTGATTGGCAATCTGGGGAACCTGGTCAACAGGACCCTGACCTTTGTCAGTCGTTTTTACGATGGAAGGCTTCCTCAGGCTGCAATAGATGCGGATATGGCAGCGTGGATACGTGAACGTGAGAGCGAAATTACCGATCACTTTGAGAGGGCCGAGCTTCGTGATGCATTCCGGAAGATCTTTGCCCTTTCTTCCTATGGAAATAAGGCATTCCAGGAGGGTGAGCCTTGGAAGCTTCGCAAGGAAAACCCTGATGCGGCGGCTTCCCTTCTCTCCACTCTTGTTTACCTGGTACGGGATCTCGGGGTAATGGTGGAGCCTTTCATCCCCGGGACAAGCGGCCGCATGCTGACCTTTTTCGGTATTGATAAGGCCGATTGGGAAATCCTCGGTGATTTTAAGGGTATTACCTCCATTGAGAAACCTGAGATTCTTTTCGAACGCTTGGAGGATGAGCGTATCGCATCTTTGCGTGAGCGTTTTTCCGGAAGTCAGAAAGAACGAGAAGCACGGGAGAAGGAGAAAGAGATGGAAGAAAAAACGGAGCAGGAGAAGCCTCTTGCTGAACGATTCGCCGAGGCTGTCGATATCCGGGTGGCGAAGATTACCGAGATTGAACGCCATCCCGAGGCCGACAAACTCTATATTGAAAAGATTGATTTGGGTTACGAACAGCGTACCATCGTAAGCGGTCTGGTCCCATATTATAAAGAAGAGGAGCTTCTCGGCCATAACATCCTTCTTGTCTACAATCTTAAGCCTGCGAAGCTGCGGGGAGTGAAGAGCGAAGGAATGCTTCTTGCCGCCGATGATGAAACTGCTCCCGAAGGAGAGCGCTCCATCGAGGTTCTTTTTGCCGACTGGGCTGAGCCTGGTAGTAGGGTTGCTCTTACCGACCTGGGCGCACCCGAAGGTGACGACCTGAAACGGATATCTGCCAATACCTTTTTCTCCATGCCCATTGGTGTGGAAGAGCACATTGTCAAGGTCGACGGTAAGCATCTCGAAGTTGCCGGAAAGGCAATCAAAACGAACAAGGTTAAAAAGGGAAGCGTCGGCTGATCTTTATGTCCGTTAACACAGATACTATAGAAGTTCGTCCGATCCCCCTCGAATCTTTTGAGGGGGATCGGCTTTTGCAGAGCCGTTTCTGGGCTCGTCTTAAAGGCCTTTATGGATGGAAGGCTTTCACATTCCGGGTAACGGCTGTTTCATGGAAGACCCCGGTCTCAATCCTTGTACTCTACCGTCATTTTATGCCGGGAGCTGCAATTGCCTATGCTCCGCATCCTTCCCTTCCTTCTGGATCGGGGGCGTTGTTGGCCAATCTTTCCAGGGCCCTAAAGGAATATCTTCCTTACGACACGCTCCTGCTTCGCTGGGACCTCCCATGGCCCCTGGATACAGGCTCCGGATCGGCGGCAATAGAGGGGCTACGTCCCTCTCCTGTCGATATACAACCCCCGAATACGGTGCTTATCGATCTTAATCCGGACGAAGATCAGCTTTTATCCGAGATGAAGTCGAAAACCCGCTACAACGTTCGTCTTGCTTCCAGAAAGGGGGTTGAGGTTTCTTCCGAAGGGGTAGGCGGCCTTAGCACCTGGTACGATCTCTATCGGGAGACAGCCGAGCGGGACCGCATCGCCATCCATCCCGAGTCCTACTATCGAAGCCTCTTTCGCCTCGTAAAGGAGCATCCACAGGATGGTGTGGATCTTGAGCTTCTCATGGCACGGACCGAGGGGCGGGCCATCGCCGGCATCATTGTTTCTCGATTCGCCGGAAAAGCAACCTATCTTTATGGGGCTTCCTCAAATAGTGACCGCAATCTCATGCCTGCATATGCCCTACAGTGGCGGGCAATGACCGATGCAAAGGCCTCCGGCTGTGTCAGCTACGACCTGTTCGGAATTCCTCCCGCAGACGATCCTTCCCATCCCATGCATGGCTTGTATCGATTTAAAACCGGTTTCGGGGGGATTATCCTTCATCGCTTCGGCTCTTGGGACTATGCCCTGCGTTCCATTCGTGCCGGGGTGTACCGAAGCCTCGAGCGCCTTCGACGCTGGTATTTTCTTGAATACAAAAAGCGAAAATAGGACGAGAGGCTGTCTAAAGTGAACCGACCAGAGCCTTGAATTGATCTCCCCTGTCAAATTCATTCAGAAACATCCCGAAGGAGGTTGCGCCCGGGGAAAAAAGTACTACATCGCCGGGAGCGGCCTCTTCCTCGGCGCATCGGACGGCCTCTTTGAGGGAGCCAAAAGGACCTGAGAAGGGTAGGTCCCTGCTTTTTAGAATATCGGCCATCTTATCCGAGGCGCTTCCTTCCAAAAGAATCATCTTCTTCGGGACGGCCGCATAGCTTTCGAGGGGAGAAAAATCGAGATTTTTATCGGTCCCTCCGGTGATAAGTATCAAGGGAGCGGAAAAGCTCTTCACCGCCACGGCCGTGGCTTCGGGGATGGTTGATGCGCTGTCGTTGTACCACCGAACCTGCCGCTTTTCCGTAAGTAGTTCAAGCCTGTGGGGTATACCCCTAAAACCTGCCAACCTTTCTTTTATATCGCTGCCTGTTATACCGAAAAGTTTCAGCACCAAGGCCGCGGATAGAAGATTTAGCCGGTTGTGTTCCCCGCAAATGGCTATGTGCGCAGGCAGAATTTTTTCTTTACCCGACGTATCCCTGTACCAACCGCTTCCGTCCTCGGCAAGCCAGGCCGAGACTCCCCTGGCAGCGTTCTCGTCCCGAAAAAAAGGGATTGGCTTTGCAGGGGTTTCGGAAGCAAATTCTACAGACCACGGGTCGTCTCCGTTTATTACGGTATAGGCCTCCTTGGTCTGGTCCGCATAGATGATCTTTTTGTCGGCAACGTAGGCCTCCATGCTGTCGTAGCTGTTTTGATGATCATGCATAATATTGGTGATGAGCGAAACCACGGGCTTTAAAAGTCCCTTTCCCCGCAGGTCTGCAAGTTGCCAACTCGAAAGTTCAAGTATAACAGGCGCGTCACTTTCTGTTCTGCATTCGTCGATAAAGGTGAGGGGGCTGACTGTGATGTTTCCGCCAAGCCGGGCCTCAGGATAACGAACCTGTATGGCATGGAACATTGCGGAGACCACCGTTGATTTTCCTTTACTGCCGGTTACAGCAATGATGGGCCGATTATTGTGACGCAGGAAAATTGAAATATCGCTTTCCACCCTTGCCGCCGTTTTCAGGTAGGGACTCGAAGCAGGAACAGCCGGATTTTTGACAACGATATCGGCTTCCGAAAAATCGCTCATTTCGTGTCGTCCTAGGACAAAACGAACGGGGAAAGGGGTGAGTTTTCTGATGCTCGGGCCGAGAATCTTTTCGTCCCGGAGGTCTGTGACCGTTACCTCTGCTCCTTCCTCTATGAAAAATCGAGCCGAAGCAAGGCCTCCTCCGTGGAGCCCAAGCCCCATGATGGTGACCTTCATTCCCTCGTATTCAGTCATTGAACTCAACCAGGAACTCCTTCATATCGTGTTCATTAAGATAGGGTTTTACTATAAGGGGTTCCCATATTTTGTTCCAGTACTCCGGAATCTGCTCCTTGATCTGACTGAATTGCGGTAGGTTAACGGAAAAGGTTTTCCGTTTTAGGGTTTCCTGCATCGTCTCAATGTGTTGAGCCAAAACGGATCGTGCCTGAACGGCAATGTGAAGGTGGCGTTTCCTCCCTTCGGGCGAAAGGTTGAGCACGGAATGGCAGATCGATCGGTGTTTACAACTGAAAGGGTAGTAGGGGTAACTTTTTTTGCCGTTCGGAAGCATCAGTTTGGAAAAGAATTTCGTGAGGTCGTGATCCATCCATATTCCCTGAACGATGTAGCCTCTGCCGCTTTCGCCTATCCATGTTTGGCTGACCGATTGCTCTATGCTACAGCCAACCACTTTGCCTTCTTCTATTGCCAAGCCGGAAAGAGGAATCAGATCACACTCCAAAAAAAGCTTCCGTGACTGGAAGCAGTGACTTAGGTCGTTGTCTCCCTGTTCTATGATGGAGGCCTCACTGGGACGATAACGAAGATCGAGCCGAACGAGATAAAGATAATATGCCTCGTTTATTTTGTAGATATGAAAAAACAGGGGACGAAAAATCTCCGTCGGATCGAAGACATAACTCAGATGTGTAAAAACCGAAGGACAAAGCGGCAAAATTTGTTCTAAAAGGCCGATCACTGCACTCCTGTAGCTATCCGAAGGTCCCGGATTGTCGACATCGTGATGGATGGGGAATTGCGGTACCTTGAAAGGGCCCTGAAGCTTGAGAAAGAATTCTTCATTCTGGTTGAAATGAAGCGTGTAGCCTACTTCCTCCGATGAGATACTTTTTAGCATGTTGTTTATCTGGGGATCGGCCCAGCCGAATGTGAATTCCCCCGGTGCCCCTTGCATCAGTCCTATCATACGATACGCTTTAAACCATTGCAACGTGTTATGAAGCGAGGTCTCCCCTTGACGAGTTCGGAGTCAATGGTCATAATTGCCAAAGGACTACAGGAAAGGAGTGTGACGAGGTGCCCTGCGGAAGAAAACGTAAACGACATAAAATCGCCACCCATAAGCGCAAAAAGAAATTGCGCAAGAATCGGCATAAGAAAAAATAGGGACACGGCGTGACCGGGTACGGAAGCTTACGTTCAAGTTTTGGTCGGTTTATTCTCATACTTTTAGTTGGACCGATGGTGCTTGGCGCCGAGTCTCTCTGGAAGCCCGGTTTTCCCGGATACGCCGCTGCTGGCGGCGGTCACGGGATGGGGGACCTTATCTCGGTTCTTCTTGATGCCGATACCGTACTTTCTCTCAATTCGGTTCAAACTTCCGACGATACAACGCAGTTGAGCTTTTCCGGCGGAGACGCCGGAGAGCTTACTTCGTTTTTGCCGTCTGCCGATTCTTCATCGAATCGGTCGGTAGAGGCGAAGCATGATCTTTCTTTCTCAACCTCCCTTGCAGCAAGGGTTATTGGGAAGGATGATAGTGGTGCGCTTCTGATCAGCGGTCGACGGCAGATACTCATTAATGGCACAAGGGAGGAAGTTTCCATTGAAGGAACGGTTGCTCCCGATGCTGTTGTAGAGGGGGGCGTCCGATTCGAGGATATAGCCGATGCCAAGCTTGTCTATCTCACGAATGCTTTTCCTGCCGGAGAGGTATTGGGTGAGAATGATCTTCGCTATGACACCGTTCCTCCTGTTGTCGCTTCTGATGGGGCTCAAGGGGCGGCGGATCAATCCGTCTCTGGTGAAAATTCCCGTCCTTCCCTTAGTCAGCAGCGGCAAAGAGAACTTCTCCGTGCATATATGAACCGTTTTCTGCAGCTTCTGTTTCCCGTCGATTCTCCCCCTTCTGTTCCCTGATTTTGTTTTGTTTTCTCAGGAGGTTTTTCGCCTTATGCGGGCCGAACAAAACGGCTATCTTCATGCTATTCACTCGCCGGACGATCTTAAACGGCTGCCTTCGGGGTCGCTTCCCTTTCTTGCAAAGGAAATCCGTGAGCGTATCATTCATGTTGTTCAGAAGAACGGCGGCCATCTTGCATCCAACCTTGGGGTGGTTGAGTTGACCATTGCCCTTCATAGGGTTTTTTCTACTCCGAAGGATAAGATTATCTGGGATGTAGGCCATCAATGTTATACTCACAAGCTGCTTACCGGCCGTGAGGATCGTTTCGATACCATTCGGAAGAAGGATGGTTTAAGCGGTTTTCCAAAGCGGAGTGAAAGTATTCACGACGCCATGGATACGGGCCACTCCTCGACCTCGATTTCGGCGGGTTTAGGAATCCTTACCGGCATGCGGCTTTCCGGTGATTCAGAAGGAAAGGTCGTTGCTGTTATCGGTGACGGTGCAATGACCGGCGGCATGGCATTTGAGGCACTGAACCACGCAGGAGACCTTGCAAAAGACCTTATCGTCGTCTTTAACGATAACAACTGGTCTATCAGCCCTAATGTCGGGGGCCTTTCGGTTAATTCAAATCTAAGTAAACTATCCGCATCGGTTTCCAAATTAACGACGACAAGGTTTTATCAATCCCTTCGCAAATACATCGACCGCGGATTACGGGGGATCCCTTTTCTCGGCTACAAGCTTTACGAACTTTTTATACGGTTTAAGAAAGCCTTGAAAGCTGTTGTCTTTAAAGAGACGATTTTTTCCGAACTCGGCTTTGAATATGTTGGGCCCATAGATGGCCATTCGATCAGCAGGCTTACCGAGGTTTTTGAGGCTGTCCGCCATCTGCATAAGCCGGTGATTGTGCATGTGATTACGCAGAAAGGACGGGGCCACTCTCTTGCCGAGGTAAATCCCACGGCCTATCATGGGGTTTCTCCCATGGTTGCGGTGGATGGAAAGATCGAGCGAAAGAGTGTTATGACCTTCACCGAGGTTTTTGCCGAATCCTTGATGCGTGAGGCTGAACAACGATCCGAAATTGTCGCAATCACTGCCGCCATGTGCGAAGGAACCGGGCTTTCTTCTTTTCGTGAAAGCTACCCCGATCGTTTTTTTGATGTCGGAATCAGTGAGCAGCATGCTGTTACCTTTGCAGCGGGACTTGCAGCATCGGGAATGCGACCTGTTGTGGCCATCTATTCCACCTTCATGCAAAGGGCGGTGGACCAGGTGATCCACGACGTAGCACTTCCCTCACTTCCTGTGCTGTTCTGCCTCGATAGATCGGGACTTGTCGGTGCCGACGGTGAGACTCATCAGGGGCTTTACGACCTTTCGCTTTTTCTCTCGGTTCCCGGGATGACACTCCTTGCCCCTGCAGGAAAGGAGGAACTCCCTCTCATGCTTGCATATGCCCTTACCCTTGACGGCCCCTGTATGATACGGTACCCCAAAGACGCCTGTCTTCCTCTTGGAGAGGCTTGTTCCCGTCCTATTGAAAAGGGACGCGGAGTATTCCTGCGAGAGGAAGGCGGAGACGTGCTTATTCTATCCTACGGCGCGAGCTGTGCACAGTGCGTCGGAGCCGCCGATCTTCTGGAACGAGAGGGGGTTGGGGCCGATGTTTGTAACATACGTTTTGCCAAGCCCATTGATGAAGAGTGGCTGCTCGACAGTTGTGCCAGTTATCGTACACTCATTATTGTAGAAGAGGCATCATCAATCGGGGGTATTGGAGAGTACCTGATTGCACTTATATCAAGATATCATGCAGATATTGATCTTTTTCACTTTGGTGTTCCCGATCGTTTTTTGCCGCATGCCTCTCGAAGAGAACTTTTGTCTTCCGTTGCCCTTGATGCCGAGGCAATAGCCGGAAGGGTCCGACTCTGTCTTGCCGAACGGGAGACATTCGGCAGCAAATCCGAAAGCTGGGGCTATCAAGGTAAGGAGTAGACAACGGTGAATTCTCACTTGATTATCATTCCTCTCATAGTATATAGTAGTCCAGAGACTCACAAGGAGGAACGTCATGGCTTACAAAATTACCGATGACTGCACCAACTGTGGTGCTTGCGAAGCCGAATGTCCTGTTGAAGCTATTAGCGAAAAGGACGATCATCGTTGGATTGATCCCGATCAGTGTACGAGTTGCGGCACCTGTGCGGAAGTTTGCCCCGTTGAGGCTATTCTCGCCGACTAATTGACGTAATTCGATAAGGGAAAAGGGGGGCCTCTGAAGAGAGACCCCTTTTTTAGTTGTCGGAGTTGTGTTCTAATTGGAAAGCCTTCGATAAAAGCAGCTTTTTGCCCCGGTATGACAAGCCGGCCCCGTCTGTTCCACTATGTAGAGGATGGTATCCCCATCGCAGTCGATGAGAATTTCCCTGACCTTCTGGATATGGCCACTGGTTTCTCCCTTTTTCCACAGCCTGTTCCTGCTTCTCGAATAGTAATGGGCATATCCCGTTTCCATCGATAAAGAGAGGGCCTCTTTGTTTACCCAGGCAAGCATCAGCACCATTCCTGTTTCCCATTCCTGTACGACCGCCGGGACTAAGCCGCCTCCCTTTTCGAAATCGATCGCTTCTTTTGGGTCTGCTCCCGAAAGGGGAGGATGAAATTCCCCAGGGTTGTATTGTTTTTCCATAATGATGTCTATGTCTCCTCTTGCGGTATCCATCTGCCGTTTTTCAGTGTAAGCCCATATTTTGATGAAAGGCCTCTGCATAGCCCGGCATTCAGCACCTTACCAAGCTCTCTCAATGAGCTTGATCCCTTTGAAATATCGGGAAAATTGGGATCATCTAACCCAATTCCGCTGGTAAGAAGGCTTTCGGTGAGAAGCTTTGCAGCAAGAAATCGTTCGCTTTTTTTTACTCCGAAAATCAGGGGATGATCGAGCATGCCAATCACCTCCCAGGTTACCTGCTCCGCCTGACTATAGCAGCCCGCATCTTTTTTCTGATCAGAGAAGCGCAGCGGAAGCTCTTTGATAATGGTATCCAGACGTGAACAAAGCTTTTTTAGGTCGAAAAGGGCGCTGGCGCAGTTGAATAGTATTGGTTTTCCCGAAGCTTCCACCCTTTGGAGCTCTTCGGGGGATATCGCCGGCCCGATATCGGCACAGTTTAACCGATCCTGTTCATCACGAATGAGTATGCCGCCTTTAACATCTACGGCGGTCTTGAAGGAGAATTCGAAGGCAGCCTGGGCGTCGCTCAAAGCAAAGAAGCCGAGTTGCAGAGGATCGGGACTGGCACCAAGGTTATCGACATTTCCAAGCCATGCAAAGCGGTATCCCCTTGCCAGAAGGGAGTTGTACACCTCTTTTAATGCAATGAAATTTTGTCCATGTCCACCGGGCAGGGGGAGCAGTCTATCTTTTTCTCCGAAGGCCTGGGTGAAAAGCCCTTTGGGCCTGCCCTGATTACTGTGGGTATAGGCGGCAATCAGCGGCTGTATCCCCGACAGTGCCTTGGTTCCGTCTATTCCTGTCTCCTTGATGAGCGATGTCAAAAACGGACTGTTCCGATATTCCGCATAGGCGGCGAGAATCTGATCGTTGTTATATTTACTTGTCATCTGGAAAAGCGGCAGAGGAATTGCATGCTTATCCCCTGTGCGTTGTCTGTAGGCCCGGGCACCAAGCAGTAAGGCCCGCATCTTCAATTCCATGAAACTTGGGCCCAAACTACCATCCGGATGAATGAATGCGGGGGTTATCCCCTTTGCCTTGCCCGCGGCATTGGGGGTTATCTCTTCGAAAATAGTGCGATACCATTCAAACAGGGAGGGAGCAAAGTCCCGGTTCTTTTTTTCGTCGACATAACTTGTGGCCGATCCCCCGTTAAGAACACCAAAGGCACTCTTGGCGTACAATACGATTCCAATCCGCTCGAGTTCTCTTCGGGAAAAGGTAAGCATTCCCTTCTTGTTTACGTTATCCGGAATATATTCTTTATAACGAGGCCCTATGAGAGATTCCAGCCGTTTTTCGGCTGTCTTTCGGGGAACGGAAAGGCTCACATGCTCTTTTTCACTCATATCGATGATACGCTTTCCATCCGGTTCGGGAATGGCGCGGACCGTTGCAGGTGTGAAATGATCAAAATTGCCCCGATTGAACCCATCAAGTATTGAAAGGGTGAGGGATCGGTCTATGGAGTGGATACGAAACTGTTCTTCAATGCGGCTTGAGAATTGCTGTTCCATGCAAAAAGTATACTATGCATCGTCACTTTCCATAAAGAGGTATTTAAACTCCTCGGAGCTGATTTGGTCCACATCGCCGTCGACTTCCGGAACGATATCCGTGGAAGCAAGAAGCACTGCAGCTTCATTTTTCTTTTTTAATCCAAGTTCCTGGAAATAGTCGGAGTGTGGGGATAGACCTATTTGGGAACCTAAAGTGCCGTCGGCGATTGCATTCATAAGCTCAGAAAAGGCAATCTGGGTCTTGTAAAGGAATCGAATATAGCGATTTCGATCAAGGAGAAAGGTACTTGAAAGAAGTGCGGAAGATAATCCCGAAAGCCGTTCATCCAGAAACCGTATCTCATCGAGTACCTTTTCGGAGAAATAGGCTGCATCAACCTCAAGTGCAAGGTTTCGCTTCAAAAGATGGATGGTATCCATCAAAAAGAAAATGTCTGCCTCATAGTGGATCCATTGTCCCATACTCCTCTTTTCGGCAGAATCAGGGCTTATCTTGACATCGGATAGCCATTATGATAATCTCCCATGACCTCTTTATCCGTCCGAGAAGAGACGGATCAGTATGTCCATAAGGAGGATACATGAGAACATACGAGCTGACTACTATCTTTAGAATGTCGGACGAGGAGTTCTCCAAAGGCAAGGAATTTGTGTCCGCCGAGCTTGAAAAGGCTGGCGCCACGATAAAAAGCCAGGAGGACAAGGGCATTCGCGAATTTGCGTACTCCATTAAGAAAGAAAAGCGGGGCAGATATCTCTATCTTGAAACCGAACTTGATCCCACAAAGGTTATTGATCTTGAGCGGGCTTTCTTGCTCTCCGATTCCGTACTGAAGTTTCTCTTTGTAAAAAAAGAATCTTAGGCGATTGTCATGGCCAACGATATTAATTCAGTAATTCTTGTCGGGCGGCTTACCCGGGATGCCGAGATGCGTTACACCAATAGTGGTATGGCGATTTGTAAATTTTCCGTTGCTGTAAACCGAAGAAAGAGGTCCGGTGATCAGTGGACGGATGAGGTGAATTTCTTCGACATCACCCTGTTTGGGAAAAGTGCCGAAGGGGTTCATCAATATCTCGTAAAAGGGAAACAGGTGGCCATACAGGGAGAGCTGCGTCAGAATCGCTGGGAGCAGGACGGACAGACGAGAAGTAAAGTGGAAATCGTTGCACAGAATTTGGAGCTTTTGGGCGGGGGAGGGTCTTCTCCTTCTGGAGGAGGAGCTGTTCGCCAGGGGGCAAAGCCCTTTGAACAGTACAATTCAGGTCCCGGGCCGGAAGATTTTGATGACGATATACCCTTTTAAGTTGTTAGAAACGAGGAGAATAGTTCATGGCTGACGAGAATAATAGAGATTACAGATCCAAGGATAGGGATGATAGCCGCGATTCCGGCAACAGGGGCGGTAGGTCTTCCTTTCGTGGTGGTAAACGTCCCTTTTTCAAGAAGAAAGTATGCAGATTCTGTACCGGTAATATGGTGGCGGATTATAAGGACCCCGATGCACTCGGTCGCTTTGTAACCGAACGGGGAAAAATTCTTCCAAGAAGAATTACCGGCACATGTGCCAAACATCAGCGACTTCTTGCGAAGGAGATAAAGCGGGCCCGTGTGCTTGCCTATCTTCCTTTTGTGAAAAAATAATACGTCGGATATGGTACAGGAAAAGTATTCAGCGGTAAGAAGTGACATAGTAAAAGGAGCGATCACGCTTGTGGTCTCTTTTGTCCTGTTTCAGTTTCGTGCCGTTTTTTTCCTTTTTCTGATACCGCTGTTTTTATATGGTATGAGACGCAGTTGGGAAAAAACTGCACTTGTACTCTTGGTTTTGTGGACCGCGCTGTTCGTACAGACGATGGTTCTGACTGCGGGAATTGATGTGCCGGGAATCGACAGAAAACTGCTTGTGCTGGTTGATTTGTCCTACCCTTCATTCCTTCTCGCAGGTATTCTGGGCTTTTTCTTGTTGAAAGGAAGGGCCCTGAAGCGATTTTTGATTGTTTCGGTTGCGGCCGGTTGCGTAAGTGTTCCTGTCATTCTTGCCGTTGCGGCGAATCAGAGCTTTACCGGTTTGCTTCGGGAACAGATCATCGCAATAACGGAGTTGTTACGCCAGCCCCTGTCTGATAGCGGAAGCTTTGAATCTTCGCTTTTAATGGCGCAACTGGATCCTCAGACGATGGTGGAAACGACGAAGGATCTTTTCTTCAGGTTTTCCCTTGCCGCTTACTGCGGAAGTCTTGTCTTTGGTTATGCTGTTGCCAGGGGAATACGGGCCCGGTTCCTTGGAGAGTCGCCTGTTGATGTGGCTGCCTTTCGGGTGCCGGATCGATGCATCTGGGGACTTTTGGTGGTTTTGCCGATAGTGGCCCTGGATCTTTTTGTTGATATTGGCTTTTGGGCTTATCCTTTCTGGAATGCCGCTACGGTGCTGCTGCTGATCTATGCATTCCAGGGGTTTGGGATCATTCGGTACCGAATGCTTCGTTCTCCGCGTCTTAGGAGAGCAAGGTTTTTTCTGACCGTATTGTTCCTGATGCTGTTGTTTCTGCCCGGGGCGAACATTGTCGCGTTATTGGCGATCCCCCTGCTCGGAGTTTCCGAGTTGTGGGTTCGGTATCGAGAAGTTTAGTAAGGAGAATAAAATATGAGCGGAACAAAGGTTATTCTGAACCAGGATGTCTATAACCTCGGAGAAGAGGGGGATGTCTGTGAAGTTGCCAAGGGATACGCCCGGAATTACCTTATCCCCAAAAAGCTTGCCGTTCCCTATAGTAAAGAAACGGTAGCGATTTTTGAGAGTCGCAGAGAGGCGATTGAGAAGCGCAAGGAAGAGAAACGACGGAGTGCTCTCGGCCTGAAGGGGCAGCTTGAGGGAGCCAGCATTGTTCTTTCCATGACTGCCGGTGATTCCGGAAAGCTTTTTGGTTCGGTAACCAACACCATGGTGGTGGAAGAGCTGAAAAAGATGGGCATTGAGGTCGAAAAGAAAAAGGTTGAGGTTCCCAGCAGTGCAATCAAGATGCTTGGTGACTATACCATTCGTGTGAAGCTCTATGAAAATGAGGTCGCCGAAGTAAAGTTGACTGTCAAAGATGTTCATGCCAAGAAAGAGGAGGCCGAGGCAAAAGAGGCGGCCGCCCGGAAAGCTGTTCAAGAAGTCTTTGAGGAAAGCGAAATTGACGATGAGGACAGCATAGAAGATGAAGTTGATGAGGAAGAGGAAGTGTCCGACGAGGAAGAATGAACTCTCCATCGTTAAAAGATAAGGTACCGCCTCATAACAGTGAGGCGGAGGCTGCTACACTCGGGGCAATGCTTCTTGATCCCGAGGCAGTCGGTATTGTCCTCCGGCATTTACGGCCGGAGGATTTTTATTCTGGCTATAATCGTAACATCTACTCGGCAATCCTTTCGCTCTTTAACAAGGGGCAAGAGGTTGATTTGATCACCCTTACCGATGAGCTTCGGGCCAAGGGAAAGCTTGAGGCAAGTGGAGGGGCTGCCTATGCCACAACCCTTACCTCAGTAGTTCCGACCAGTGCAAATGTCGAATACTATGCGAAAATTGTCAAGGATTCTAGTATCCGTCGCTCGCTTTTAAAGATTGCCGCCGAGCTTACCTCTCAGAGTCACGATGAATCGATAGACAGTCGGGAACTGATTGAAGAGGCCGAACGAAAGATTTTCGACATTACCGATAACCAGCAAACAGGAAGTTATCGCGGGGCCAATGAGATCATTAACGAAACGATTGCAGCAATTGAGAAACTTTATCACACAAAAAACAGCTATACCGGTATTCCCAGCGGATTTCCGGATCTTGATAATATGACAAGTGGCTTTCAACGAGCCGAGTTTATTGTGATAGGGGCCCGTCCCTCGGTAGGAAAGACCGCCTTTGCCCTTTCCATGGCGGCGAACATGAGCATAAAGAAAAGCGTTCCCATCGGTTTTTTTACCCTTGAGATGTCGGCGCAGGCCCTTATGCAGCGTCTTGTTTCGAGTGAAGCAAGGATCAATTCCCGGAACCTGCGTACCGGTTTTCTCAAGCCTTCCGATTTCTATAACCTTACCGAGGCTGCCGGGCGAATCTATGAGGCTCCGCTTTTTATCGATGATACACCCAATATCAAGTTGCTTGATCTTCGGGCCCAGGCGCGAAGAATGCGAAGCAAGGAAGGGGTGGAAGCACTTTTTATCGATTACATTGGCCTGATCGAGCCGGAAAACAAGGGGAATGTTCCCCGCCATGAACAGGTGGCTGAGATTTCCCGTTCTCTCAAATCCCTGGCTCGGGAACTCGATATTCCCATTATCTCTCTTTCCCAGGTGGGGCGGCAGTCCGAGGGAAAGGCTCCGACCCTTGCCGATCTCCGCGAATCGGGTTCAATAGAGCAGGATGCCGATGTCGTTATGTTTCTGCACCGGGAACGGGAAAGCGGCAAGGATGGAGAGCAGCAAACCAGTGTTAAGACCGAGCTTATTGTGGCAAAACAGCGAAACGGACCTGTCGGTACTATCGAAATTGCTTTTATTCCCCATTATACTAAATTTGAATCCCTTGCAAGGGAATGATTTGTATTATGTTAATCAGGAGGATTGCCGATGAGTTTGAAAGAACGATACAACTTTGAATATCTTGCGAATGAGGCCGAGCGGCTGGTCCTTGAGAAGCTGGAGTACCATTTGAGTAGCGAAGAGTTTTCTTCGGTGTGTAAATGTCAGGATTGCGTTTTGGATATGGCAGCTTACGCCTTAAATAATGTCAGGCCCCTTTACCGTGTTTCTCTTATGGGGACGCTTTATGCCCACAATGTCGACGACACCGACTATTCCCGTGACGTCGAAAAGAGTGTTCTTGAGGCAATTCGAAAAATTTCGGCAAATCCGTCTCACGATTAACACGCACTTTTACATAGTATTCATTGGGGAATCGGGTCGGGAGTAGTGGCCTTTTTACCACCAAAATTCCTAACACTACGTTGGGGTAAAAACCGCAACCAGCCATGTCAATCGATATTGTTCTGGTTGCGGTTTTTTGTTACTTTGTATGCAAAAGCTTCTTTGCTTCTGGTGATGAAAAGGTGGCACCATCCTCATAAACAGCAGCCCAATTACTGTCATCGAAAAGGTAAAATGTCAGAAGTGCCCTGCCGTCATTCTTTGACCACATCGAAATTGAGTAGTCTCGGTTCAGGGAGAAAAGTAAGTTTTTATGCAGGGCAAGCCTTCTGGGAATGTGCTCGATCCGTCCAAGAGGGGTAAAACCGTCCCACTTGAGCAGCAAGACCCCTGAGTAGCCGAGGGAGGTGTAAAGATCGGTACCGTTGGGATCGGCTACGAAGGAAGCATCAGGATCTTCTCCGGGGTAGGTAAGAAGGGTGAATTCCCTCTCGAAGGCGTGACCGTCATGACTTTTCAGCACCGTACGAAGTTGCCCCCGCCGTTCCTCATATCCTAATGTGTAGAGACTCTTTGTTATATCGTTGTACGTGGTTCGAAAGACAAGGATGTCTTTGTTTGCAACGGGAACAGTCTCTCCGGTTTCCATGTCGATCCTTAAAAGGGAAGAGGAAAGGGTTCCGGTATTGCTGCGGCCCGCAATGATATTGGTATCGGATACCTTTGCTGCCGAGCGTATTCCGAAGGAACTTTGTGAAAGATTTTTTCTTCCGGAAGGGGACAAAATGGAAACCCTCCCTGATGCCTCCACCAGCATGATATTTCCTTCCAGATCGGCATTACCCGCCTCGACAACGGGGCTTTGTACCTCTCCGATCCTGGTAAAAGTCCCGAGAGAAGGATCAAGACGAAAAAGCGGGGCCGGCGCGCTTGCAGTTGGGAAGACCAGAAACGATCCATCTTTCAGGACAACGGCTCCGGCAGCTGCGTTGTAGGGTGCGTTCAAACGCTTTGTACGGAAAAAACTTGCCTGATTACCGTTTGTTGAAAAGAGATCCGATTCGATAAGGACCATTTCACCGCTTTTAAGGCTCAATAACATTCCCCGTTCCGAAAAATCAAAATCGGCTATGGCAGCGATTCTCGGTCTTGCAAAGACAACGGTTTCTCCCGAATAGAGCTGGTGAAGCAGGATTTCTCCCTCATTGTCGCCGGAAAAAAGCATCTCATCCCGAAAAGAGATGATGTGGGGGATGTAGCGTCCCGTTTTGATCGGCAGATTGCGCTTTTCAAAGCGAAGTGAGCCACTATCCCGGATAACACTGAAAATGCTAAGCTCCGTTTCCGCTGCCTGCTGAGAAAGCACCGCCATATTCGAACTATCAGGATCATAGGAGATCGACAGAAGACCCTTGATATCCTGTTTTGCAACAATCGATCCGTTTACAAGGCTTACGGCATAGAGCGTATTCCCCTCTTTTCCGAAGAGAAAGAGTCCGTCATCGGTGAACTGTACCTGATTGAGCCCACTCTTTGTTCTTATGGGATTGGCCTTTGCCTCTCCTGTCGAGAGATCAAAGTATCGCAGGGTTCCCGAGGGAGTGTAAGCAAGCAGTGTTTTTTCCGATGCCGTTATAAAGACGGCGGAAACAATGCCGAAGCCTTCCTTTATTTTGTGCTCTTCGAATCCTTTTTCGGCGTTGAGAAAGATGAGGCTTTGCCAGTCGGTTTTTGCATATATGAGAAGAGAACCGGAGGGAGAGAATGCTATAAAAAGAGGGATCTCCTCGATTTTCTTTGAAAATATCTGTTCTTTTGTTTCCCAATCCCACAACTCCAGTCTGAAGGTGTTGATTCCGTCGGTCGTCACTAATGCAACCCTCGGAAGCTTCGGATGGATGGCAAGTTTTGGGATCGCCAGATGACTTGCCTGGATGGAAGATACCAAAAAGCCTTCGCGAGTGTTCCATATCTTGACCGATCCGTCTTCCGACGTCGTGGCAAGAAGATCATCCATCCGTCGCTCCATCGAGCTTATACTGGCGGTATGGCTGCTGCGAACGGTTACTTCTGCAGGAAGCTGCAAGATCGATCCGAGGATGAGAACAAGAGTGAGGAAAAGAAAAGGCGATAATCTACGGATCACGATGCCACCTCCATGCTGATTTTTGTTACTGACACATATGGCGGTTCTAGTATTTCACGAAAGGGATCCTCTTTCAACCTCTTGGGAATATCGGCCTCGACTTTTTGGTACAGGGCCCAGGGAATCTTGCTTATACCGATTTTATCACTTCTCAGGCCATGGATATGGAATTCGATCTTTTCCTTTTCCATTTGGGAGAAAAAGATACGTACGCCGTCATTTGCTTCCATCTTCTCCAAAAGGAGATACTTCAGAATTTCAACGGCCCGATCGTCAAGTTTCACCTTGTGCAAGGCAACTTTTTCCATGAGTTCTGCCATACCGATGGCGATACGGCCACCCGAGTACGATCGTTTTCCCAATAGATAGGCATCACGTTCAAGCTCCGGAATGAACTGAATATCGGCGTAGCCGCAACATCCGGCGGAAAACCCGATGATTCTGACGGGAAACTCGGGTTTTAAGAGCGTTCCACACTTGGGACATCGAATCGACAAAAAACTACCGTTTAAAATACTTTCTTCGATATCGCCGGTTTTAGAAATATCGTAGCTATCCGGAATATCAGCCTCAAACATATGTTCACAGTGACAGGTCAATGAGCGTTTCATCCTCTTTTACTCCTTCATCAAAAAGGTGATATCACCAAACGTTGCAAAAATCAGGATCATAAGGATAATCACGAAGCCAATCGACTGATACCTGTAGAAGGCGCGAGGAGAAACATGAATTCCCTTGAATAATTCAACGGCAGTGATGAGAATGAGGCCTCCATCAAGGGCCGGAATCGGTAGCAGGTTTCCAAAACAGAGCGCGATACTGATAAAACTCAGGAAACGGAATAAGGTGGTGATTCCCGTGGCAAACCCCTCGCTGAAACCTCTGCCCGCGACCTCACCCACAAGATAGGTGATACGTACCGGGCCCGATACGGCATCTCTGACCCGTACTCCGGAAAAGAGACTTTTAAGTCCTTTGATTGTTAGAAAGAAGGTTGAGATAGCCTCTCCCGATCCCTTCTTTATGGCCCCTATGGGAGAGTAATTCGGAGAATGTACGGTGATTCCGGAGAAGGCGAGGCCGAGGTGGGCGTTTCCGTTTTCGTCGTAGGACGGGATGAGAACGGTTGTTGTTTCCTGCCCGTCACGAATAAAGGAGAGCGTGACTTTCCCGGGAGATCTCTCAAGAACATTGAGCAGGTCAAGGGTATGGCGGACCGGCTGCCCGTCGATGGCCGTAATGGCGTCGCCCTCTCTCAGACCTGCAAGATAGGCACTCGATTCCGGAGCAACTTCCGATACAACGGGATCGATCCAGGCCGAAACTCCGATCATGCCGATTCCGCTTGCCTTATCCAGCTCCGGGGTAATCGGCATACGCTTTTCAACACCTTCTCGTAAAACGGTGACGGAGATTTCTTCCCCGGCAAGGGGGGCAACCGCTTCCTGTAGTTCGGAGTAATTGGTAACAGGCCTTCCTCCTATTGCGACAATAAGGTCTCCGGTCCGAAGTCCTGCCTTTTCCGCTGGTGTTTCTCCCTTATGAAAGAGGGTGGGGTAGTCGGAAAGCATGATGACCTTGTTATTGAATGTATGGATTGTAAAGCCCGCATACCAAAGGATTGAGAGAACGATCATAGCAAAAAGGAGATTGGCCAGGGGGCCAGCTGCATAGGTTATGATACGCCGTAGCGGAGATACGGAAAAGAGTGAACCCTTTTCCGAAGGTATCCGGTCAGCCTTCTCTTCAAGGGCTTTTTTGAAAGGTTCTTCTCCTTTCATCTTACAATAACCACCGATCGGGAAGATACCAATTCGGTATTCTGTTTTGCCTATTTTTTTTCCGACCAAGGGGCGTCCCCAGCCTATGGAAAAAGCCTCCACCTCGACTCCGACTGCCTTGGCCGCAAGGAAATGGCCTAACTCGTGGACAAACACTACGATGCCAAGGCCGAAGAGACCTAGTAGTATACCCATTATCTTCCTCCGAAATTTTTCAGAATCTCTCCGGCAATAGTTCTCGCCCGCTGGTCCGTTTCGAGAACCTCCTCGAGAGATACCGGGCTACTGCTCCAATCCCTTTCGAGCAGCTGTCGTACCACTTCGCTGATTGTACAATAGCCTATCTGATGTTCTACAAAGGCCTGCACCGCAAGTTCATCGGCCGCGTTGTATGCAATTGGATAAGCACCTCCTGCTTTTATCGCATCTATGGCGATGAAAAGAAGCGGATATCGCTTTTCCTGCGGCTCATGAAACGAAAAACTGGCCCCTGCCAACTCAAGCCTGCCGAATGGGCAAGAGATGAGCTGGGGATAGGAGAGTGCATTCTGAATTGGAATACGCATGTCAGGCCTACTGATTTGAGCGAACAGCGAACCATCTGTGGTCCGTATCAAGGAATGAACCATGCTTTGCGGATGGATGACCACCTTGATATGATCGGGGTCTACGTCGAAAAGGTAGTGAGCCTCTATAAACTCAAGGCCCTTGTTTGCCATGGTTGCCGAGTCTATGGTGATTTTCCCACCCATGTTCCATGTAGGGTGTTTGAGGGCCTCCTCGGGACGTATGGAGGAGAAACTTTCCAGGGGGCGATGGAGGAAAGGCCCTCCACTCGCGGTAATAACAAGTTCCTCGACAAACTCCGGCTCCTGGTGCTCAAGGAGGTGAAAGATGGCCGAATGCTCGGAATCGACGGGTAGGATTTTTCTCTGTAGCTTTCTTGCCTCGTGCCTGATCAAGGGGCCTGAGGTGACGATGGTTTCCTTATTTGCAAGGGCAAGATCCTTTCCCGACCGTATTGCACGCCAGGAGGGTTCGAGCCCCGCCGCCCCGGCAATTCCGTTTACCACGATATCTGCATCGACTTCTTCTATCATCTTGAACAAACCCTCGCGACCCCGATAGAAACGAAGGGATGGAAAGCTTTCGGAAAGGTCGACGTTTCGAACGGGGCCTGAAAGCGTGGCTGCCTTCGGGCCGAACTCACGAACCACAGTCTTGAGAGCTTCCTCGGAACTATGTGCGGAAGCAGCGACAAGGGTGTAAAGATCGGGATGTGATCGGAGAATATCGAGCGTCGCGGAGCCAATCGATCCACTGGCTCCGAGTAGCATAACCTTTTTTGTGTGCATGCGTTAATCCTCAGCGGCAGAATAGAAGGACAATATAATAAAAAAACGGTGCACTGAAAAGGACGGAATCTGTAGAGTCGAGAACGCCTCCTCTGCCAAGCATGAAACGTCCCGAATCTTTTACGCCTGCCGCACGCTTGCATGCGGACTCGACAAGGTCGCCGAGATTTGCCGTGCACGCGATCAGGAAAAAAAAGGGCAGGGCAGTCGGAAGAGAAAAGGGTAGGGCTTCGGGCGCAAGGAAGAGGAATAGGGAACCTGCTGCCGCCGAACCGATGAAGCCGCCGATGAAACCCGCGACGGTTTTATTCGGACTGACGGCAAATGGGTGGCGTGAACGTTTGCCGAAGCTTCTGCCCGCAAGATAGGCAAATGTGTCGTTACTAAAGATGAGGGTGAGAAAGAGAAGAATCTTCAATCTTGGATATTGCAGAGAGGAAATTTTGACAAGGAAGATCAAAAACATGCCGGGATAAGCCAATAGTGCGATCCTCGATACGGTCCCCGCAATCAATGATGGAAGGTCTTTTAGGCCTGCTAAGGCAACGGGGATAAGGAGAAAAAGCAGAAGGATAATGAGCGTGGGAATGACGAACTCGAAGGCCTGAAAAATCAGTTCGAAAAAAGCCGATGCCGTCAAAAGGGCTATGGTGAGTCCGGAGAGGATTACCTCTTGTTTTTTCAACTCGGGGCGAAAAAGTAAGGCTGCTTCCGACCCTGCAATGCCGGAAAAAATAACGACGAGAAGATTCCAAAGCGGAAGCGGCTGATTCGGAAAGAGTAGAATCGAGGCCAGAAGCGCCGGAATCCCAATGAAAAAGAGGATGACCCGTTGTACGAAATTATTCACCCGACACCACCGTATTTTCGTTTTCTGCCGCGATAGAATTCGATGGCCTTCGACAACTCCTCTCCGTCAAAATCGGGCCATAGTACCTCACTGAAATAGTATTCCGAATAGGCACTTTCCCATAACAAAAAATTACTCATCCGCTGTTCTCCCGCCGTTCTGATAATAAGATCGGGAGAAGGGGCCTCCGGCAGATCAAGATAGACGGAAAACTCTTCAAAGGTGGGAGCGGCCGAGATGGTTTCTCCCTTTTCGAGTTTAGCCGTAACCCAACGTTGAAAGCTTCGGAGAATTTCGTCTCTGCCTCCATAATTGATGGCGAGAGCGAGATGGAGGCGATCATAGTGGCTGGTTGCCTCACTTGCTTCTACGATTTCGCGACGAATTTCTTCCGGAAGTCGTTCAGGATCTCCCAGATGATGCAAACGGATCTTGTTTTTATGGTAAAAGGGGGCCTCTGACTTCATGTACCGCCGAATAAGTTCCATGAGAAAACGAACCTCGCGCTCCGGACGTTTCCAGTTCTCGGTGGAAAAAACATAAAGGGTGAGCCATTCGATTCCCATTTCAATGGCACTTGTTATGACCTTTTTGGCGGTATCTGTTCCGCTCTTATGACCGAAGGAGCGGGGTTTACCCCGGCGTTCCGCCCATCGGCCGTTCCCATCCATAATGATCCCAATATGTTTGGGAATCGGACGCAACTGATCCACTATACCTCCATGATCTCCTGCTCTTTTGTTTCAAGCAGTTTTCCCGCCTCTTCAACATATTTGTCGGTAAGCTTCTGGATTTCGTCGGCACCACGCTTTTCTTCGTCTTCGCTGATATCGCCGCTTTTCTGGATTTTTTTTAGCTCTTCATTTGCATCCCTGCGGATATTTCTGATGGCAACCTTACACTGTTCGGCCTGATTCTTGGCAACCTTAACCAGTTCCTTGCGCCGTTCCTCTGTTAACGGTGGAATGTTGATTCTGATTACTTTTCCATCGTTATTTGGGTTTACCGAAAGTTCCGATTTCTGGATTGCCCGCTCAATCTCTCCGAGAAGTCCCTTGTCCCAAGGTTGAATAACAACCAACCTGGCTTCGGGTACCGATATTGTTGCGGCTTGTGAGAGGGGAGTGCTTTGGCCGTAATAATCAACCTTGATCTTATCGAAGAGGGCAGCAGAAGCACGGCCCGTTCTCAGACCGTTAAAATCATCGCCAAGGGCCGAAATACTCTTTTTCATTCGTGATTCAGCGTCTTTCAATACTTTATCCATGGCATATCCTCCTGGAGCATGAAAAGGACCACTGTCTTTTTGAGGCAATGGTCCTTCTTTCGGATTAGTTTTCGTCGCCGACCCGGTAGTAACGAAAATCGACAATCTCAAGCTTGCCGCCAACCTCTTTGGAAAGTTGGGCAAGAACCTTACTTACGCTCTGTTTTTCGTCTTTTACAAATCCCTGGTCAAGCAGACATATCTCGGAATAGTGCTTGTTGAGCTTTCCCTGGACGATACCGGCAAGCACCTTTTCGGGCTTTCCAAGATGTTCCGCCTGCTTACGGAAAATCTCTTCCTGCTCCTTCCTATACTTTTCGTCGACCTTCGACCGATCGAGGTAGAGGGGATTGAATGCTGCAATGTGCAATGCCGCATCAAAGGCAAAGGTCTTTACGGAATCCTCACCGAGGAGTTCCGGCTTTTCAGCCTTTAGTTTGACGAGTACACCGATACCGCCCTCTCCGTGAATATAGTCGGTCACCATCTCGTTATCGGCAATCTCAAGGCTTGTGAAACGCTTGATGCTCATATTTTCTTTGATGGTACTGATGGTGTCCTTTACCCGTTCTTCAAGGTCGGCATTGATTTCGGTATAGCCTTTGTTGATAACAAGGCCAAGAAGTTCCTCACCAAGCTTGATGAAATCTTTATTTCTGGCGACAAAGTCTGTTTCACAGGCAAGTTCGAGAAGCCCGGCCCGCTTATCCTCAACCTTGGAAAATACCCGACCTTCATTGGTCGCCCGGCCACTTCGCTTTGCCGCGGCGGCAAGGCCAAGCTCTTTGAGATGCTTTTCTGCTTTGGCAAAGTCGCCGCCGCTTTCGGTAAGTGCCTTTTTGCAGTCCATCATGCCGGCACCAGTTTTGTCTCTCAGTTTCTTAACATCGGCTGCTTTGATTTCCACGCTGCTACTCCTTACTCATCTTCATCTTCAATATCATACTCGGAAGAGTAGGCGACCTCTTCATCGTCCTCTTTTGCTTCTGCCGATTCTTCGACCTCGACGCTTCCTAGGCCCGCTTCGCTGTCATATTCGGCAGCTACATCGTCTTCTTCCGTTTCTTCCGCTTCTTTGCCCTTTTCAGCTGCCCCATCCTCTTCTTCGTCCTGGAGAGAATCAATGATCTCAATACCGATTTCGTTGTCGGCATCGATAACAGCATCGGAGATCACTTTTGTGAAAAGGGTGATGGCCCTGATGGCATCATCGTTTCCGGGAATCGGAAAATCGACTACATCGGGATTACAGTTTGTATCTACTACGGCTATGATGGGGATGCCCATTCTGCGGGCCTCCGCAACGGCGATAGATTCTTTTCTCGTGTCGATGATAAAGATGGCACCGGGAAGATCCTTCATTTCCTTGATACCGCCGAGGTTCTTTTCAAGGCGGGAACGTTCCTTATTTAGCTTTGCGATTTCTTTTTTCGTGAGGCTTTCAAAGGTGCCGTCGACCTCCATCTTTTCAATTTTCTTGAGACGGTGGATCGATTTTTTTATGGTGGTGAAATTGGTGAGCATACCACCGAGCCAACGATTGTTGACATAGAACATGCCGCAACGCTTGGCCTCGTTTTCGATTGCCTGCTGGGCCTGTTTTTTCGTGCCTACAAAAAGGATGGAACGGCCTTCTTTAACCTGTTCCCTAACCATGTCGTAGGCTTCTTTAATTTTGACAATGGTCTTCTGAAGATCGATGATGTGAATCCCGTTTCGTTCGGCAAAGATGTACTTCTTCATTCGGGGATCCCAGCGCTTGGTCTGGTGGCCGAAATGCACACCTGATTCAAGCAGACTCTTCATGCTTACTACAGACAATGTGTTCCTCCTGCATTGCCGCTGAGTTTGCGGCGCCTTCTCTTATGTCTCATTCCTTATGAAATAAGGAACGGAAATTACGGATTGGGAAATACATCCGGTACCGTATCACGAAGCATGCCATAAACAAGGCGTAAAGGCAAGCCCATCACATTATAGAAACAGCCTCGGATCTCTTCAATGAGCAGGGCTCCCTGCTCCTGGATGCGATAGGCCCCGGCGACGTCCCGCCACTCTCCGGTCTCTATGTACCAATGGACCTCTGCTTTTGTGAGCTTGGCAAAGCGGACCTCGGTTACAGCGCTTTTAATGATAGGCGGCTCTCCCTCAAGGCCGAGAGCAAGGGCCGTGATGACCCTGTGCCATCTTCCCGAAAGCCGGAACAGCATCTTTTCCGCTTCTTCTTCGTTCGACGGCTTACCAAGAATCCGGCCATCTATATCAACACAGGTATCGGCGCAAAGTATCGGGCGTTTCGTTGTCGGATATGTGCTGCGGAAGGCTTCCAACTTTGCGAGCGCCAGTCGAACGACCTGCTCCGACGGCGGGGATTGATCAAGCGGTTCCGGGGTATTCAAGGCCTTTACCTCAAAAGGAATGCCCAAACGAGAGAGAAGCTCTTTTCTTCTGGGAGAGGCTGAGGCGAGAATAAGAGAGGAATTGGAGGGGAAAATTGGAGGCATCTATGGTTCTCCTTATATTCTACTAAAGAAAAGCCACCCCATGGCCAAGCCTAGGAAAGTTCCCGGGTTGATACTAAGCCACATCTGAAGGGCTCCCACGTCGAAACCGATAGGGCCTGCTGTGAAATCAAGGGCAACTCCCATGATTTCGAGAAAGCGCATGGATAGTTCCCAGAAAAGGGTTCCGGCCAGAGCCCCGAAAAGCAGGAGTTTTACAAAAACAGGACCATTCTTTTTGTTGAATTTCATCTTTGTTCAGGACTCATATACACTTAGCGTTTCGGCCGTCTCTTCCCATCTTTGTGAGAGGACCTGCAATTCCCGGTCGTTTTTTTCTATAAGAGCCTGAACATCCCGTACACTGATCGGGTCGCTATACACTTCGGGGCGTTCCAGTCGCACCTTCAGCTCTCCAGCCTTGGACTCAAGCCTTTCAATTTCGGACAAAAGACGTTCTTCTTCCCTTCTCAGTTCCTTTACCATATTTTTTATGCGTTTTTCCTCTTCCCAGCTCAGCTTTCCTTCTCTGGGAATCTCTTCTTCTTGTTTTGAAAAGGGAGGAGAGACAATATTTTGTGCGGCAGCTTCCCCATCGGCAGTTTCCTGCTCTTTACGCCAGAGATAGTATTCATAGTCTCCCGGGAAATTTCTTGCACACTCTCCCGCTGTAAGTTCGATGACCCTTGTTGCAAGGCGTTCGATAAATCCCCGGTCGTGAGAGACGAAGATGACCGTTCCCTCATATTGCCTAAGGGCATCAAGAAGAACATCTTTGGAATGAAGGTCGAGATGGTTGGTAGGTTCGTCGAGAATGAGCAGATTATGGGGTTGCAGTAGGAGTTTCATGAGAGAGAGCCTGCTCTTTTCTCCACCGCTAAGAACCTCGATTCGTTTGTAGATATCGTCACCCCGGAACAGGAAGGCCCCCAATAGATTTCGTAGCTGCGGAATGATGGGGATAGGCGCGCTGGCCTCCATCTCTTCTATTACCGTGGCCGTCGATCCTGCAAATTCCTCGCGATCCTGGGCAAAATAACCAATACTTACGTCGGTCCCGTATTCGACCGAGCCCTCGTAATGGTGGTCGATCCCTGCAAGGATACGCAAAAGGGTACTCTTTCCTGCTCCGTTAGGACCTGCGATGACCACCTTTTCTCCCCGTAAAAGCAGTAGATCGAGTTGCTTAACGACAAGATGCTCTCCGTACCCCTTATTGAGCCCTCCGATCCGTAACATTTCCTTACCCGAGTGGGGAGGAGGGGGAAAGGAGAAATGTATCTTTTTAAGGGTTTCCGGGATCGTTATGCGGTTAATTTTCTCAAGCTGCTTGACGCGGCTCTGGACCAACTTTGCCTTGCTTGCGTTGTAGCGAAACCTGGCGATGAACTCTTCCAGCTTTGCAATCTCTTCCTGCTGCTTTTCCCAGGCAGCCATCAACGATACCAACTCTTCCTTTCTGACCGCTTCGTATTCGCTGTAGTTGCCTCGGTAACGCTTTAAATTTCCGTCGAACACCTCCACAACTTCCTTGACCGTGGCGTCAAGAAAGTAGCGGTCGTGACTGACCAAAAGAACTCCACCTGGGTAATCTTTCAGGAATTGCTCCAGCCAACCCCGTGCTTCAAGGTCCAGATAGTTTGTCGGCTCGTCAAGAAGTACTATATGGGGACGCCCAAGCAGTACTTTCGCGAGGGCTATGCGCATCTGCCATCCGCCGGAAAAGGTTTCGCAAGGCGCATCAAACTGATCCCGTGAAAATCCGAGACCGATCAGGACCCGCTCGATGGCTTCGAAACGACGGTCGTAATCTTCTCTGATAAGTTCTTCGACAATTGCGTGGTGCTCTTCCAAAATCGTTTTCAGGCCGGGATCGCTCTCATCCGATGAGGCAAGAAGTTCTTCCAGCTCTTCTTTTCGATGGATTTGAACAAGATGACGTTCAAAGGCCGTCTCCGCTTCGTCGATAAGGTTTCTTCCTTTATAGAGAAGCCCCGATTGCGGCAGATAGCCGATTCGCATGCCCCTTGAAGCAATAACTCGACCGCCGTCCGGGGTGATGTCGCCGCAAATGATCTTCATAAGCGTTGACTTTCCGCTTCCGTTCGCTCCCGTAAGAGCGGTACGGCTGTATCCGTCGAGGGTGAGAGTCACATCCCGAAGGATATCCCTATCGCCAAAGGCAAGGGATATCTCCGAGAGTTGAAGAGAAATCATATTACTCCTGTTCCTTGAAAAAAGCCATCACCAGCGGAGAGAAGGAGACTTTTTGGACGATGTTCTTCTCCACACTTCGCTGGTCGATGGTGGTAAGTCTGAGCCCCGATTCGTTGAGGGTGTAGAAAAAGAGCAGATTTTGTCCCTGATCAAAGGTGAGATTGATAACGCCGTCATACTTCGATGCCACCTGAGACCCAAGGAAATAGTCGAAGGAAAAGGTCCCCTTGTCACCGCTGTCTGCCGGTATCACTTCTGGACTCAGGCGCTGCTTTCCCGTCCACTCAAAGGTCGCGTCTTCGTGAAACTTGAGGGTTCCATAGGCTGAGCTGCGATATTGAATCGGATACTCTGCTTCGGTGAAACGGAGGACCTCATCGGCTCTGCGTTGTCGTTCGTTTTCTATGGCCGTGGTGATATCGTCTTCCGGAATAAAGACAAAACGTTCACTGCTGTTGTTACCGTCAACCGGGAATGTAGCGGCAAAGCTATTCTCTCCAAAGAAGTTGGCCGATAGGCCGCTTCCTATGAAGACGTAGCTGCCCCCTTCGGTATATTCGATAGATTCATAGGAGAATGTTCTGTTTCCGCTCGGAAGCCTCATTTCGATACTCTTTTGGGCAAGATCCGGGAAAAAACCGAAGCGGGGAGAAAATCTTTCGAGAACAATTTTGTTGCTTCTCATCATTTCCCTGAAATATTCGGGACGATAGGCTCTCGAAAGGGCTTCTTTTACAAAGGCAAGTTCCGGCGACACTTTTTGGCTCGGTCCCGTTCTTCCGTCGTATGCCTCAAGATAATGGTCGAAGCAGTATCCCATGGTGCCGTCGTCGGTAAGTACCTTGTACCAGTGGCCCTCGTACTGGCCCACGCTATCCTGTTGATTCTCCTGATCGATGATTTTCATCTCCTGGCCCAACCGAAGTACATAAGCCCTCTCCGACTCGATATCCGGCTCCTGTCTGATCGCAAGCCTGTCCCGCTGACTGACGGCAAAGAGATGAATGAATGGTTCGTAACGACCTTCTTCGGCAAGGGCTTCATCTTTTTTCTCAAAAAAGCCGATTCGCCATTCGTCGGTGCTCCATCCTTCCTTGTGTCCATCGACTTCGAGCGTATAACTTTTTTCGATGCCTGATTGTCTCAGGATGGGGAGCATGCTTCCGTTCGGAACCAGACTTTCGTCGGGACTCCAATATACAACGCCATAGCCAATATAATTACTTCCGCACCCGCTCAAGAAAAGCAGTGCAAACAGGAACGAAAGGGTCGTACCAATGACGACCCGTTTTCTTAACGTACAGTTTCTCATGCAGGTGATAGTAAACGGAGAGTGGGCTTACGTCAATGTTCGTTGCAAATAACGGCAATTCTTCCCTTTTCGATCAAGCCGATGTTATGGTCGTTTGAAAGTATTTGCCCCGAAGCCTCGGAGGTAACGACCATATCCGTCGTATATCTGCCGTACAACTCTCTTGCAGTGATTCTCAGCGGGGTTTGACCAACTCTGCTTTGAGCTTCTTTCATTTGTTCGGGTGAAAGGTAGCGCACCATTCCCTGAGTCGAAAGAATATCGGGATCAACCATCGAGCGATCGATAACAGGGTTCATTTCTTCGTCGAAGATCCTTGGAAAGAGCCCTCTGCGGAGGCTCGATGCAGTAAAAAGCCCGTGGACCGGTAGCCTGTCTTCAACATAGATGAGAATTCCGGTATATTGAGCGCCCGGATCGAGGCTTATTTTTCGATTCGGGGGATAGGCGACAGTGTGGTTGATAAAAAGCCTTACAATCTCGGGATATACGTGAAGCTCGAAACTGCATCTCCATGAGGAGAGATCGGTGGTATAGTGACTTTCCTGCCGTTCGGCTGTTTGTGCCAGCGCGGTCAATTCACTTCTCAAATCAGGATTTTCTTCTATTGCATCCCCTATTGTTGTGCTGCTGTCGATGGTTATCGAAAGCAGTGTATCAAGAAAAATAGAGGGGAAAGCCCTATCTATTTTCCGTTCCATCTGTTTTCTTGTTGAAGGAAGAAGGGGATCCTGTTCACCTATCGGCAGCTCGATTTTCCATTGAAGAATCCCAAGGCCCCAGTCGTTTGTGAAGGTCCAGCTGCCGGGAAAGGAAGCCGAGCTTGTTACGGGGGCCGCAAAAATCGAGACGGGAAGTATGCACAAGAGGGATAGGAATGCTTTGATCAACAGTTCTCTCACCTGTTGCAACTCCTTAATTGATCTCGGGGACAAGAAGTCTGTGTCCGGGATAGATTGTATCGGTCATCGCTATACCATTCTTCTGCGCGATAGCCTCCGGTGTGGTCCCGTATCGTTTTGCGATTGCCCAGAGCGTTTCCCCCTGATCCACGGTATGGACACCGGTAAAGTCGGCCAGTTCCTCTTCGGATACCATTGACCGGCTGCTTTTGTACGGCCCTGTTTCCCGTATTACCGGGACAATAAGGCGGGAACCGATGCGAAGGCGTTCGGGTACAATCCCCGGATTGCTTGCTATGATGGCGGAAATTGGAATACCGAAATGGGCGGAGATGGCATAGAGTGTGTCTCCATCCCCGATGCTAAGCACCGTATAGTGCATCAGTTCCGCAGCATCCCTTCGGGTCAGCGCCTTTTTTACTATATCGGCCTGATCAGCCGGAACCTTCAGCGCATAATCTCCTCGTGAGGGGGGTGTCACCCCATAAAGGAGTTCGGCATTGCCCCTTTCAAGCAGATCCAGCTCTATCCCCGTACTTTCGGCAAGCAGTGGGAGGGAAATCTGGCCGCTGATAGGTACTTTACTCCATTCTATCGGTTCATCCCATGAAATTCGAAAACCGTAACGACCCGGATGCGAGGCGATCGCCGCCACGGCAAGAAATTTCGGTACATAGCGGATTGTTTGGCGCGGAAGCAGGCCCCTGCGGGATAGTTCCCAAAAATCCGAGGTTCCCGCCGCAGCAATGGTTCGCTGTACCTTTCCTAAACCGCAGTTGTAGGCGGCGAGGGCCAGGAGCCAGTCATTACCGAGTATCCGATAGTTATAGCTAAGCTTATCCAATGCCGCATCGGTACTTTTCCAGAAATCCCGCCGGTCGTCACGCCACTCGTCTACAACGATAGGGTAGGGCTCGATGCTGTTGAGCATGAATTGCCACAGGCCGACGGCCCCGGAACTACTAACGGCCCTTTCCCGGAAGGCCGATTCGACAACCGGCAGATAGAGCAACTCGGGAGGTAGGCCCTTTTCCTCTATTCGCTTTGCGATGTGAGCACGGAAGGGAAGGGCACGATTCAACACCCGATTGAGAAAATCTCGTCCCTCATCCTTTGTGTAATAGACGATATACTCTCCTACTAGTTTTCTCTTACCGATATCCAGGGTGAAACATTCCTGTGAACGGTGCCCTTGACGCGGCGGGGGGATGTGGAACCTCGCTTCATCGATGTTCTGATTGGCATTGATTTTACCGTTACGCGGAGGAAGAAAGGGAGCTTCCTCTGCAGCCGTAAAAGCAAAAGAAGAAAGGAAAAAAAGAGGAAGAAGAAAGAGGAAAAGAGGAATTGGTTCCCTTCTCCGGTAATCGCCGTTTTTATCCCGTTCCATCATCATTCCGCACAGCCGATCCCGTAAAGGGTTTATCGCCGAAATAAATTCCGGCCCATTCCCATCTGCCATGAATTTCGGGATCGGCCGGAAAATGGATCTTACGAAAGTAAAGATACCAGGTTCGGATTCGATAAGACCATCCGCTGGTCCAGAGATAGGCCTCCTGACTGTTTGAATCGGCGTCAAGCTTTGTTTCGTAGTGTATTCTTTGCGTCATAAAACCGCCGAGTCCCGCCAGAAACTCCGTATCGGCAGGAACCTTTTCCTGTTCCCAGCTGACGGCGAAAAAATCTACCTTTGCCCTGTATTTTGCAAGAAGCCTCGGATTACGGACCCTGATGGCGTAGGTCACCTTTTCAACCAAATCGTCCAGGGTTTCTGCGGTCCAATCCTTATTTTTGTATTCGTAAAATTCGACGATGGGCCGAACCTTTGCAATTGCATTGGGAACACCGGGAACCTGACTCTCCGGGTATTGAAGAAACTGGCGGTAGGCCTGCATGGAGAGGTCCCATTCTCCCAGCTCTTCATATGCCTTTGCCAAATAATAATAGATGGGGCCCTTATCGATTTCTTTTTCAAATCTGCTGAGCAGCTCCTTATAATAGGAGACCATGGCATCGGCTGAGCCGCCGGTTTCGATCAGGTTCGTGAGGCAAAGGTAGTGGACCGATTTTCCGCGTACCAGAAGATCGGAATAGTTTCTGAGGATTCGTTCATAATAGTGGGCGGCAAAGGGTGTGGCCCCGTTTTGTTTATACTGTTGTGCTACAATAAGAAGATAGTAAGCATTGAAGGGATCTTTGGGATGTTTTTCGACGTAGGTCGTTAAAAAAAGGTTGAGCAATTCCCGGTGAGGGGTACTGTTCATCACCTTAACAATCTCCTGGATGAGAATGAATCTGTTTTCCGGCGATTCTTCATCTTCCAGTGCCGTGAACAACTGTTTAAGTTCATCTTTCTGATCCTCGGAACCTGTCAGATAATGGTACCATGCAGGTTTGTGGAAGAGCGACGAAACAATATCGCCGTAAACCGTGGCGGTAGGAATGCCGATGATGAGGACAGAAATTAGGAAAACTAGCGCCCTTTTCATTTCGCGACAATGGTACCATGTTCCAGTCGGGGTTTGCAAGCCGCAGGGCTTCTGGTAGACTTGTCGATACATTTCTTGGAGGCGTGAATGGAAGAAAAGATTACTATGTCCGATGGAACATTGCGGGTTCCCGATTTCCCTATTATTCCCTTTATCGAAGGGGATGGAATCGGCCCGGATATATGGAAGGCTTCGGTCCGTGTGTTCGATGCTGCGGTTGAAAAAAGCTATGGATCAAAACGTTCGGTCGCATGGAAAGAGGTTCTTGCGGGAGAAAAGGCTTTTAACAATAACGGCCAGTGGCTTCCTCCTGAAACGGAAGCTGCATTGCGGGAATATCTTGTAGGCATTAAGGGCCCTCTCACCACCCCTGTCGGGGGCGGTTTTCGCAGTCTTAACGTAGCGATTCGTCAGCGGCTTGATCTTTATGTCTGTCTCCGTCCTGTGAAACATTTTCCGGGAATCCCTTCTCCCGTAAAGCGTCCCGAATTGATCGATATGGTGGTGTTTCGCGAGAATACCGAAGATGTATATGCCGGTCTGGAGTTGAAGGCGGGTGAAGAAAAAACGAGCGAACTGATCTCGTTTTTGAAAGAGCATTACGGTTGGAATATTCGCAGTGATTCCGGAATCGGTATCAAGCCGATCAGTAAAACAGGTTCCAGGCGACTCATTCGTGCCGCTATCACCTATGCCCTGGAGCAGGGCCTGCCGACGGTTACTCTTGTACACAAGGGTAACATCATGAAGTTTACCGAGGGAGCCTTTCGAGAGTGGGGCTATGAGCTGGCTCGGGAAGAGTTTGCGGATCGTATTGTCACCTGGGACGATATCCCCGACGGCAAGGTTCCTGCGGGAAAGGTATTGGTCAAGGATGTTATTGCAGATGCTTTTCTCCAGCAAATCCTGACGCGACCGGCCGAATACGACGTTATCGCCACAATGAACCTCAACGGTGATTATATGTCGGATGCCCTTGCCGCTCAGGTCGGAGGTATCGGGATTGCGCCGGGAGCAAACATCAATTACGAAACCGGTAATGCCGTTTTCGAGGCAACACACGGAACGGCACCCAAGTATGCCGGCATGGATAAGGTAAATCCCTGTTCGCTCATGCTTTCCGGTAAGCTGATGTTTGAGTATATGGGTTGGAAAGAAGTTGCCGAACTCATCGATAAGGGAATAACAGGGGCCATCATGGCCAAAACAGTCACATACGATTTTGCACGATTGATGGAAGGGGCCGTCGAAGTGTCGACCTCTCTTTTCGCCGATAATGTTATTAAGCATATGAACGACTAAGTTCGGGAATACAGGGGTGCGCGTACGGCTTTTGGGAAAAAGCGGTTTTTACTTTTGGGCGGTTCTATCTTTACCGCTGCTCTTTGTCGTCTCCTGCCAGAGTTCTTCTCCGTCGGTCAGAAGCAGTACTTCTGTTTCTCCCGATGGCAGGGAAGAGCTTCTTGAGCAACTGCGACAGCAGGTTCGAATCGCTTCTCCCGATTCTTTACGCGCGGTCCTCTCTCGTATCAGAACAGAAGGACTCGACCGAAGCAGCGCAGGCGTTGAGCTGTTTTATGTCGCCGATCGTCTGTATCGCGCCGCTTATCCCATGGAGGAGCAGCAAGCATCTCTTCCCGCCGAACCGGAAAACAGCGATTTCCCACGGCTTTTTTCCGAGGCCCTCTCAGGGGCTTACCCTGTAGTCGGTGAAGCGCATGCCTCTTTCATTTCTCTCATGGTCTCGACGCTTTCCCTGTTGAAGGCCCCGGTATCCTATCAGGATAGTTCCATGCCCGAGGGAGGAGAGCGTGCCGCCGCAACCGCAGAACAGCTTATCAAGTTGAATAGTGAGACGGTTTTACCTCGCTATCTGTTGGGGCGTTTTGAAGAGGCTAATAAGGAGTTCGACAAGGCGGAGTCGTATTATCAAGCTACCCTGGAAAAGGATGCCGGTTGCTATCCGGCATCCGAGGCGCTCGGCCGAATTGCTTTTTCCCGGGGAGAGTATGAGATAAGTGCGGGATATCGAAAGGAGCTTTTGCAACGCTTTCCCGGGCAGCTGATCCTTGAATTGCAAACCCTTGAATCCTATCTTGCCGCGGGCATGGTAGAAGATGCCGATATCCTGCTTGCGGATATGATTCGTCGCTATCCCGATAATGCCGTGGTGGTTTGTAAACGTCCCCTTTTGCTGGAACTCTACGGCAGATACGAACAATCCAGCCGCCTTGCCGATGCCCTGGAACGGAGCTACGGAGAAACCCAGGATCTTCTCCTTGCCAGGGCCCGCCTGCTTCTTCAGAGAAACAGAAACGAGGATGCCGTTAAGCTCCTGGCGGAGGGGAAAGATCGCTATGGAACAGACCCCTTTTTCAATGCCATGTATGAGCTGACCCTTTTAGAAAGCGGAAGTACCGACACCGCCCGTCAGCTGCTTGATGAAAATCGTGGAGGGCAAACCTCTATTGCGGCCCTTGTCGCTCTTCTTAAACAGGCGATGGAGCAGGGACAGTGGCAAGCCTCCGAGGGGTATCTTACCGCATTGTTTCGTGCCGACGGACGAAAGGCCGCATATCTACGTTTCGGCGTACAGATCGCAAGTGCATTGGGAAAGGGTACGGTCGCAATCAGTTATGCTAGGGAACTTTCCGCAAAGGGGGGCGCCCCTGTCGGCGACCGCCTGTTATTGGCCCAATCGTTGCTTTCTTTCGGGACGGCTGGAGACCAGAGAGAGGCGTCTGGCCTTATTGAAACCCTTTTGGCAAGAGAGGGTACTCTTAATTCCGGAGATCGCAGTCGCTTGCTTTATCTAAAGAGCGTGGTGACAGACGATCCATCCCAAAAGCTCGATCTTCTACGTTCCGCTCTTCTCGAGGACCTCCAGAATTTTGACGCCTTGCTTGCCATTGCACGCCTTTATCGGGAAAGGGGAGAGCTGAAAAAGGCTTATCGTTATTTCAGTCAGGCTGCAGCGCTTCGTCCCGAAGATCTGACGGTTGCCGGGGAACTGGAAGAGGTCGAGACCAAGCTCGGGGAAGCTGACGGTCCGGTGGGTTACGGTATGCTACGTTTCGGAGAATAACATGAATCTACTGTGCAAAAAAACTTTGTGTAGGGCCCTTGTGCCTCTTATATTGTGCCTGGCTGGTGCCTTATTTGCAGAAGTCCCAATTTCCGGGAGGATCGACGATAGTTCGGCGTTCGGGAAAGGGCTGTTACAAGCAATGGAACCGGCTCTTACCCTTTTAGGTCGATTTCCTGTAGAGGCCTTTGAATCGGCCGGTATGCCCGATCTGCTTCAACCCTTTCGCGGGGTATCTGAGAATCAGGATGATGTGATCTGCTCCTATACAAATGGTGTTTCGCTTTTCTTTTTCGAAAATCGCGTGTGGCAGGTCCGCATTCAGCCGCCTTTTTCCCTTCCCTCGGCTATTGCCTTCGGCATGAAGAAAGAGGCGCTCTGTAACCTGCTGGGGGTTCCCTTTGCCGAGGACGAGGATTCGACGATCTATATGCTTCCCGACCAGGGTTATCCTGTTCGTATCCGTTTTTTCTTCGATGGGAAGGGTTTAAACGACATCTACATCTACCGAGCCGACTATTGAGACTATTGAAGGGAGAAAAAGAGTGCGGGCGCTTGTTATAACCGAGAGAAACGTCAAGGCAGCGGAAGCGTTGCTTGTAACATATCAATCCATGGTGGAGTGTGCCGAAATCCGTTTCGATCACCTTTTGCCGGAGGAACGGGAAAAAGCCTTGATTCTTCCTTCGTGCAGTGATTTGCCCCTTATTGCCACTGCCCGATTACCGAAAGACGGAGGCGTTTGGAAGGAAGGAGAAGAAGAGCGTATTGATCTCCTTCGCAAGGCAGCCGAAAGTGGTTTTGCATTTATCGACCTGGAGGTGGACCAGCCGCGGTCCCTTTTGCGAAATTTCGTTGAGCTTCTTTCCGGGTGTGGGGGACGCCTTATCGCCTCCTTCCATGATTTTACTTCCTTTACCGATGAACGCACTCTTTTCTCCAGGGTGGAGGAGGCGGAAGGCTTGGGTGCCATTCCGAAAGCGGCAGTAATGATCGACGGCAGCGTCTCTTTGCTTGCCTTTACGCGTGCTGCCTTGAAGCTGAAAGTGCAGCCTGCAGATCGTATTCTCGTGGCAATGGGGAACTTCGGTGTCCCCGTTAGAATAGCGTATCGTCATTTTGGCTCGATGCTTACCTTTTGTGCTCCCGCAGAGAAAATCGCCGCTCCCGGACAGCTTTCGGCCGAGGCGCTTACTTTCCCCTATGCGCTTTCTCGTATCAGTGAGAAAAGCCGCCTCTTTGGAATCATAGGCAATCCGGTACTTCATACGCGATCCCCTGAAATCCATAACAGCGCCTTTCGTTCCATCGGTTTCGACGGACTCTATATTCCCTTTCCAACCGACGATACGGCCGCTTTCATGGAAATTGCCCGGCTGCTGGAGATTGGCGGATTCAGTGTAACGGTCCCCTTCAAGGAGGAGATTGTCGGACGACTTCATGAGGTTGATGAAAGTGTTCGTGCAATCGGCTCCTGCAATACCGTGTTTCGGTGCGGTCATGAATTTCATGGAACCAATACCGATTATGATGGTTTCTTGGCTCCCTTAAAGGCCCGGATGGGAGAGAGGGGTGGCTGTGTCTTGATGATTGGTGCGGGTGGTGCTGCGCGGAGCGTCGCGGTTGCTCTTCGTTCACTTTTCGATTCCGTTGTTGTTGCCAATCGCACTCACTCCCGGGCACAGCGTCTGAGTGAGGAGCTTTTAGGTGCAAAGGGCCATGTTTGTTCGCCGGAGGAAGCCAACCTTCTCGGGCCCTATCGGGCGGTCGTTCAGACGACGTCGGTGGGAATGAGCCCGCATATCGATGACGATCCACTTCCATCCTACTGTTTTACCGGAGATGAGTTGGTCTACGATATCATCTATACACCGGAAAAAACACACTTTTTACAGCGTGCGGAAACCGCCGGTTGCGATATCATCGGCGGCAAGGAGATGCTGCTTGGGCAGGCCGAAAGGCAGTTTGAGCTATTTACCGGTTTGCGGTATCCGAAAGATCCGGAGCATAGAGAGAACTTTTAAGCTTGCGTACCAGGGAGATTCTGCGAACGGTAACGGTCACCATCTCTTCTTCGGGGAGAGATCGCCCCAGTAAAAGAAGATCGGTACCTGTCTTTCGTAGATCTTCCGGCTTCATGAGAACCCTTCGTGGGGATCCCCCTCTGGTCCGTTCGACAAGTTCCAGGAGGGCATTCGATTCCGACAGGGCCCGTTCGATCAAACGTACCTTACCGGTGTAATCGAGGCCCTTTGCCTCGTTTTTTTCCTTCTCTCCGATACCGGGAATCAGTTGTTCGGGGAACAGTATCAGCTTTTTATTAATCCTCGCGGAAAGTTCTTCCAGCTCCTCCCCTGAAAAGCTATTTTTTTTCAACTCCCGCTCAAGCTTTTGCACCAGTCGTGTACCCTGGCCGGAGACATTGCGGGGCCTGCCGTTTTCGTGAAAATAGTTTTGTTGCCTAGGGATCTCTGTCGTTGCTTTCGGTCTGGGAAAACTAAAAGGGGTCTCTTCCTCTTCATGATCCCGGGAGAGTTCCATGATTGGAGGAAGGGGAGTGATTCCTGCCTGCTCAAGAGCTTTTCTCCACTCCTGCTCCTGGGCTGGGTCAAGAAGGTAAATTCCCGGTGCATAACGGCGATGCAGAAACCCCGCCACTTCGGGATTGTGTTCCACCAGATGCCTACGCTCTTCGTCTACCACAAGGATGACCCCTCTTGTCAAGGTGACATTATGAAATTCATTTTCCCAGTTTTTCAGTATGGTCATGATATTGCCGGGTAACATGGGGCAATGCTCCGCCAATAGGGTTGCCAAGGAGATACCGGGAAGACGGGAACACCCCCGCTGAAAAGAGGCACGATTCAATTCGTAGTTTGTATACAGGTCAAATCGTTTGAGCTCGAGGAATGCCGTTATTCTTATCATGAGATCGAGAGGCAGACCCGGGTGCATGGTTATACTAAAGTCGGGCTGGACAATGAGCAGGAGTCCTTCTTCACGGGGTAGCTCCTCTTGCGACGAGGCCGCCCGTCTCCAGCGGGAGTTTTCAGGAAGAAGCAGACCTGTTTCCGTGAGAAGGCCGGGCAATCTAAGGGGTTCCTCTTCAGAATAGCCGTTTTTCAAGGCAACACTCAGGAAAAGGGCCCGAAGTGCTCCCGAGTCGTAGCTTCTTTCCGGATCAAGAACCGATACGTATTGAACGGCGCGTTCACCCATTGCTTTGCATTCATGTATGGAGGCATGAAACTCTCCGTCGGCCGCCAAGGCAACCGCACCCTGAAGCAGGATCGCACGCTCCTGTCTTTCCAGCTCGGCAAAGGCATTAATCTTATCTTCCGCAGGAAAGAGAATAAACTGAGAATCGCTTTTCAGACAGCCGAGGATAACCGACGCCCTCAAAAAAAGGAGAAAACGTTCTCGTGAGATTCCTGGAAACCGGACCGTGATATCTTCGAGAATTTTTTTCCGCAAGGTTCCGTCTTGTTTAAGTATCTGGCCTCGGTGTTCCACTACAAAGGCAATAAGAGCACTCAAAAGCCGGTCGGAAGGCCATGGGGCGGGTACGGGTCTCGGCAGAGCAGGGGCCGAGGGAAATATAAGCTCTGTGTCGATGATTTGCTTTTCGATGATCTCGAGGAAAAGGGGGCTGATTCGAATTTGCTCTTCTCTGTCTCGATAGATGAGCAGCCTCTCTTCAAGATTCAAAAGCAGATGCTGCAACTCCAAATATGAGAAACGAGACTCCAGCAATTTTTGCAAAATCCTGGGGGGCGGACCATCCAAGATCTTAATGGCCGTCAAGACAAGGGCGTCCTCCTCGTCGATGAGAGAGAGCATTCTTTCAATTGTCTCTTCTCTGGCGAAAAAGCCCGCCAAAGATTCTATGAGGGCCGGTTTATGGAAGGGCGTTTCGAGTTTTCCAAGATAGTTTTTTACGATCGGGAAAAAAACCTTATCGGGCAGCGAGATCATGATTTTTTTCCACTCATCCAAGGGGCTCATCGTTTAATCGACCTCCCATAGCTCAATCTGATACTTATACCCCTGTTCGGTGAGAAACTTCTGCCTGTTGGCCGCAAACTCTTCTTCGGTAGTGTATCTGCTGACAAGTGAATAAAAGGTAGAGCCCCTTTCCTTGGGCCGGAGGATACGCCCGAGTCGTTGCGCCTCTTCCTGGCGGCTGCCAAAGGTACCGCTTACTTGGATTGCAACATTTGCATCCGGAAGATCTATAGCAAAGTTGGCCACCTTTGAGACAACAATGACTCGTGTTTTGCCCTCTCTGAAGGACCCATAGATTTCTTCTCGTTCTTTATTCGGCGTTTTTCCCGTTATAAGAGGAGCCGAAATTGCAGCGGCAATCTCCTTGAGTTGGTTCAGATATTGACCAATGATCAATATGTGATCATCGGTATGATTTGAGATCAGCTCTTTTGTTATCTCTATCTTAACGGGATTTTCCGATGCAATACGATATTTGCCCCGTTTGTCGGCAACCGCATACCCTATCTTGAGTGAATCGGGGAGGGGAACTCGTATTTCATGACAGTGTGCCTCTGCAATCCACCCCTTCTGTTCGAGTTCCCGCCAGGGTACATCGTAGCGTTTGGGGCCGACCAGGGAAAACACATCGTCTTCCCGTCCGTCTTCCCTGACCAACGTTGCCGTTAATCCTACTCTTCTCAGCGCCTGAATTTCCGCCGTGACCCTGAATACCGGTGCGGGAAGCAGGTGTACCTCGTCATATATGATCAATCCCCATTTATACTTTCTGAGGAGATCAAAATGGGGGAAATCGGCCTCTTTATCCGGACGCCATGTCAAAATCTGGTATGTTCCGACGGTAACCGGGCAGATCAATTTTCGATCTCCGGTATATTCCCCAATTTGTTCCTCTGTAAGAGAGGTTTTATCCAGCAACTCATCTATCCATTGATGAACGGCGGCCACGTTGGTAGTAAGGATAAGGGTATTTGTTTGCATTAAACGCATCACTTCCATACCGACGATCGTTTTTCCCGAGCCACAGGGTAAAACAATGGTACCGAAGCCGCTTCCCGCCTTACCGTCGCCGTACAACGCCTTTGCGGCCTCTTTCTGGTAGTCGCGTACGACAAAAGAGTAGCCGGAAAGACTTTTCTCTCTAAAGCTGATCGGCAATGGGTCGCCCTTTGTAAGAGGCGCTTCATCCTTTACCGGATAGCCAAGCTTGATAAGTGCCTGTTTGACCGTTCCCCTATCTACCAGCCGGATAATGAAAGCGTCTTCGGTTGGTATCAGGTAGCGCTCGAGAGATTTCTGTCCGGCAAGTTCGGCCCGGATAGTAGAATCCTCAACAGTAAGCAAAAGCGTGTCCGGGCTTTCCGAGGGGCGAAGAATCAGTTTTCCAAACCGTTCTATTGTGTCGCCTATAAGAAAGCGTACATTGTCCGGTACGGGAAAACGAGTCCAACGTTCCAACCTGTCCAGAACCTCGTCTTTTTCGATTCCTGCAGAAGCGGCATTCCAAAGGCTCAATGGCGTAATTCGGTATGTGTGAATATGTTCCGGAGATTTTTCTAGCTCGGCAAAGGGAGCTATGGCTTCTCTGCAGCCTTCAAAGCCCGGATTGTGTACATCTATCAATAGGCTACCGTCGCTTTGGACGATAAGTGGGCGGTCTGTTTCTCCTGCTATCATCCTTACAAGGGTATCGATATCACCTTTTATGTGCAAGTAGTGTCCGGAATCGTGGTGGTGCTTTTAAGCCCATGCATAAGAAGGCAGATAGTCAATCATCCACCGTAAGGCCGTGGGAATGCACCTGACCCACAGCTCCCTCCCACTCCGATTCATGGGCTGGTTCCGTAAGAAAAACCTCCGCCTGGTATACAGACTTCTCAACTCGGATGCTATCCGCTTCCCTTCTATCCCAGCCACTATCCCATGTGTCAGCCCCCGCTTCTCATCCTTCCC